>CAYPFS010000012.1:9973-17969 GCA_964410175.1 uncultured Candidatus Saccharibacteria bacterium | reverse complement strand
TTTTGTTCTCCCGACCGCGGTCGGGATCCAAAATTTAGAGAAAGCCCTTTAAATACTCAAGCGCCCCGTAAAGTCCGCTAAAATCCCCCAAGGCAGCCGGAGCTATTTCTGGAATTTCAGGATACGGCCTCAACGTTTCTTTAAGATAATGCCGTACGCGGTCTATCGGTATAATATTCATCACCGATCCTCCCAAGATTACCATATCCGGCGACCAGTGGACAATACTATTATTAAGTCCCACCGCAAGAAGTTTTGCAAGTTCATCCTGAAGGATCGGGTCTTTTATTTCTTCGGGCGGTTTGCCAAAACGTTTTTGAAGCCCGTTTCCGGAAATAAATTCTCCGAAACGCCTGATTTTTAACTCCGGATACAGTGATCGGTCAACGTCTATAATCTGGTATGCCGGTTCAAACCCGAAGGCGCTTTTATCAATTCGCCCGTTTACGATCCGTGCTCCTCCAAGACCCGTGCTTACTGTTAGGTAAACTACAATTTCTTTTCCCTTGCCTGAGCCCCGGACTGCCTCGCCAAGCCCGGCGAGCGCAGCATCATTTTCCAAAAACACTTTTGCCCCTTGAAAGGCCTTGTTTAACTCTTCAACCAGCGGAATATCAAGCCATTCTGGAATATTCCCGCGGGAAATAAGCCGTGTCCTTCGGCGATTTAACGTGCCCGCCAGGCCCCCGCCGATAGCCTCCACCTTTTCCTTACCGCCGGATTCGTCCGCAATTTTTTCCAACTTCTCGATCCCTTCTTTAAAGTTTCTGGGCGTCGGAAAAACTATTGGCTCCTCGAGTTTCCTTCGATCCCGCGATAGGGCCACACGCATTTTGGTACCGCCTGTGTCGAAAAGTAAATACATAAAGCAGTTCTTTTCTTTCCAAAATAGTTCACCGGCCGGTCCCTATTTTTGGATCAAGCTCTTAAATTCCTCCACCATCGGCACCTGTTCCGGATCCGCGCCGTAGATTTTAGCGGTATAATACGCCGTCCAATCGGCAAGGGAGATCGAGGCAAAAATTTTATGGAATATATTTTCTCCTGTAAGCTGGATGATTTCGGTTTTCAATCCCCTGTCGCGATACAGTTTTTCGGTAATCTCGATACGTTTTTGGATTTTGGGAGGGTCGTCGGGATCCTTGAGAAATATAATATAGAATTTCTCGGTAAGCGGCCTGGTCGAGCCTTTAACGTCAAAACCTGTCATTTCGTTGTGGTTTAATTCCGGAAAAACATTATAGTATGCCGGAATCTTGGCGGTTTCGTTGAATCTAATCTTCCAATTGTTGGCAAGGGCCGCGTTTCTTAGAGAAATATAAATTAAAGGAGTATGCCCCGCGAGCCGTTCGGCAAGAGCCCTTCCCATTTCTTCATACTCCGGGGGTTTTAACAAGTCCGAGAGCTTAGCCGCTTCCTTCAGAGCCTCCTCCCCACCCGTTATTTTTAGCGTAGCCATAAACATATAACCGACTGCGGAACGCGGTTGAATACCGGTATCGGGAATCTGGATAAACGGAACGCCGTCTTTTTTTGCAAGATTCAACAACTTTCCGCCGATGGAAATTGCGCCAACGTTCATCCCTCTTTTTTGTGCTTGCTCGTATGCGTCGATCGGCTCCTCCGTATTGCCGGAGTAGGAAGAGGCAACCAGAAAATAATTTTTAAGATCCTTCTCCGGTATAGAAGGAAGCCCGTAGTCAGGGTGGACTGTTAAGTTATAGTACGGGTTCCAAACTTTGATGAGGTCTGCTGCGTGGTGCGAACCCCCCATTCCGGCAACGATGAACCCAGCACCTTTTGTTAACAAAAAGTGCTGGGTAAATTTATCCGGATTTTCGATTTTCGGTTCAAACGCAAATTGCGTGTTGAGATTTTTTATGGCGTTATAGATGTCCATATGCTTAGAAACGCAGATCTACGCGGATGTAAATGCGGATTCACGCAGATGATATCCGTTTATATACGTTTTTATCCGCATGCACCAGTGGTTTATTTGTATAATATAACATGTAAAAACAAAAAACGGTATCCTGCGCGATACCGTTCTCTCTAATGAATGGATGTGCCGGGAGGATAGTTAGCGGCTATGATTGAATTGGTGGGTATTGGAGAGCTCGTGACATGCACGAATAAGAAACCCCCATCTTTTACTACTATCACATATAATCCGCCCATTTGAGGGCGATTCAAAAGAACCTCTCCCCCGTTTTCAATCAAATCGATTATCTCATCCCGCGCCACGTATATCTTGTCATCCCCCCTGAACTCGGCTTTTTCCTTCACCCAATTAAGCAGTTTTTCCGTAGCCGGCTGCATAAATTCCCTCCGAATGACGAAAGACCTGAATCCAGACTACCAAATCCGAATTGAATTTAACAGGCATTATTCAATTTTGGTTAAATCGCCGTTCAAACAAATAGGATCCATCGCCTCGATTTCGTCCATATACGGCAATCCTGACGGCATACCATTCAAGAAAAATATCTTTTGGTGATTGACGTATGCCTGACTCATTTCCATGAGTACGTTTCCGCCGATGTAGTTTGCAATACCCTGTTTTTCACCATTTACGATCAAAACGGCATCGCTTTCAAGGATATTTTTATAGTGCGCATGGAAATAATTGTTTTCGCGTTTGATTGCGGCTCGCTCGCCATTTCGCCACCGCGCCATATGAGCTTTTTTCTCTCCACGCAAATATTTAATCTTGGGTGATCAGCCATGGTTACTTCAGCTTTTTCCCAAGAGAATTACTTTTGCGGCAATAATTCCGCCGATAATCCCGCCGGCGGCGCTTGCTAAAATAGCTATGGCGGCGTCGTTCGAAGAATACTGAAACTCCGGTTCGAAAAACATTGAGGAGAATCCGTAAAGCAGGCCACCCCATAAAATTGCCGCGATGGCACCGGTAATTAGGCGGGGTTTACGTTTTAACAAATCTACGGCAAGGGCCGCAGCCGTAAAAGAGAAAACGGTAAGCCAGCCGGGAGGGTGATCGTGGGGTTGTATTGAAACTTCAGGCGCAGTTTCGCCTGTAAAGCCTATAGAACTCACAACCAGGAAAAAGGCCGTAACGACAACCGCTCCGGCAATACCCGGCATCCAGTCTGAAGCAAAGAGAAGACTGACCACGATTATGGCAGCAAGCACACCGGCGCCCCAAAAACCAATTAATCCCCACGGGCCGGTTGGTTCAAGTGGCGAAGCGACCAGGAGCAACAACTGAAGAATTGCGGCGATAGCTAGACTTCCGAAAAATCTTTGGGCCGTGACATCGGGGTCTTTACGAATAAGAGGCAGGAGTCCCGTAAAGCCTGCCGCCATTGCTCCTATCAAAATGAGATGGGGCGTGCTCCAAAGAATAAGCGGGCTCGAAAGGTTTTCTACTCCAAAGGCGCGATGCCATAATTCGTCAAAAGGAGCCGAAATAGGGATAAACGCAAGTATAACCGCGAGCCATCGCCAGATTTTTTCTCTGGTTTTATACCAAACGTATGCCCCGGCGCTGATGGCAACAATTACCGCCGAATAAAGCAGTATGTGCGGCGGCTCCCAAAAAGTATCGCGTCCAACGGCTCCATGCCACCATACGTCCCAGGAACCGGCCATAACTGCTATAAATAGCATCGAAACAATAAGCCGCGTAAATAAATTTTGTTGTTGGATTTCCATGGCGTATAAAAAGCAACGGTGTATAGATTAGAGCATGTTCGGAAACCCCGTATCCTGCTGCAATCGCAGAATTTCGGCTGCGACACCCAACGGCTCAAGTTCGCCATATCAACCGATATGACTCGTTTTCCGCCGGGGCGTCTCGCTCGAAGTTCTGCTATTTCGCTACGAAAGAGGGTTTCCGAACATGCTCTAATCTTGATGCCGGTCGCTTTCAACGAAATCGCGGAATGCCTTCTCATCGCCAAAGGGCAAAAAATCTTTGTGATGAGGCGGCGGAATGAAGTTAGGATATTTTTTATGCATGATTCCGCACCAATATTTTTCCGTCTCACCTGCAATTACCGCGGCATACTGCATAAGGCCATTGGCGTAACCGCAGTATATGCAATTTAACTTTTCCAGCCAACTTAGGTAGGTAAGTTTGTGTCTATCGATCTTGATGTAGTTAGACCGCCTCACGTAAGGAAGGCGGTAAAGGCGAAAACAAATCCGATGATAAATCTCAAGCGAAATATCAAGAATCAAGAGAGGAAAAATCATGACATAAATAAACGGAGCAGACACTAGGTAATTTAGGATAGTAGAAGGTTCTTTTTTAAGTTCGCGCCGAAATTGCATACAGAAAAAGTTAATGTCTCTCCCGCCTTTAGATACTTGTGGGCGCACAAGGGATCGAACCTTGGACCTCAAATACGTCAAATTTGCGCTCTACCACTGAGCTATGCGCCCGTTTTGGATCTTGCTCTCCTAAATCATAACACATTTTGCCCTCTGGAAGCAACCTGTTTATTATTAGCTTATGGTTAAAACGGCAATCGTAATTCACGGGGGCGCGGTCAAGGGCGCTTTTGCTGCCGGGGTTATGTGCGGTCTTTCCAAGATCGGAATCAAGGCGGCGGATTTGGTTATAGGCGTATCGTCCGGTGTTCCCACCGCGGCATATTTTATGAGCCGCCAGCTTGGATTTGGAAAGAAAATTTGGACTGAAGAGGTGGGCAGTAAAGAATTTATTGACTACACGGGTATTCTTACCGGAAAACCGGTTTTCGACATAGATCACCTCATCAAGTTTGTATTTAAGAAAAAGTATCCGTTGGAGGTTGGGCGTATTCTTGACTCAAAGTCCACTTTTCTCATCCCCCTTTATAATTATCGTGAAGGCAAAACGGAATTTATCAGTAATCACGAGGAAGAGATGCGGCGCGACTTTTGGAAGATCTTGCGGGCGGCCATAACGGTTCACGATAAACACCTCGATTCGAGCGGGGCTTGGGAAAAATTTGTGGATGCCGATCTTGACCCATTTGCCCTATACCGTGAAGAAATTATCCCCAAAAGATGGAGGGTCTTGGTTATTATAAATCACAAAGAAATGCATCATACGTTAAAGCAGTGGATGGGTGTAAAAATTTTTCGTCTGCTTCACTCTAAACACTTTCCGGAAGGCGTAAAGACCATGTTAAAAATCAGGGGGAAGCTCGTTAATAGCGGCCTGAAGTTATTTGAGAAATTCCGAGAAGAGTATAATCCGATTATTATCAGTCCTCCGCCGGAGATGAGATTAGCTGTCAATTCCCTTTTGGTTAGAAATAAAAATAAAATCGTCTATCTATTCAAGAAAGGCGAAGAGGCGGTGGCGAATCTCATGAATGACGCGAAAATCAGGCGGGAGCTGGAAGTTTTTATAGAAAGATCTAACGAATTGTCCAGTATTGAAAGCCAATTCTCTTCTAACCGCGTCTCATAACGAGAGTGAGTACAAAAAACAAAATGCTCAAAAGGACAATCGTCGCGCCCGACGCGGTATTTAGATAGAAAGAGCCTACGAGTCCTCCGATAACGCTCAAGACCCCAAAGAGCCCGGAATAAAAAACCATCTGCCGAAAGTTTTGGCTGATATTTTTTGCCGTTGCCGCCGGTATGACGAGAAGCGCCGGCACAAGAATAATTCCGACAATTTTGATACTCATCGCCGTTACGGCCGCGAGAAGTCCGAGAAAAACGTAATCAAGTAAAGAAACGCGGACGCCGGAAATAAAAGCGATCTCTCTATTGAAGGTTACTTTAAAAAGTTCTCTCCAGATGGCAAGGAGTAAGCCAATCACGACTATGGTAATTGCCGCCGCGACAACCATATCGACCCGCGAGACTGCAATAATATCGCCGAAAAGGAATTGAAATAGGTCCACACGGTATCCCTCGAGAAGCCCGATAATAAATATACCGAGGGCGGCTGCCCCGGAAAAGAATATGCCAATTATGGTATCGAGCGATTGGCGCGGAGCTTGGCTTTGGATATACCCCATGCCGAGCGCAAGGATTAGGGAGACAACTACGGCGGCGAGAAGAGGATTTACCGCCAAAAGAAATCCGACAGCGATGCCGGCAAAAGCAAAGTGGGCAACCGCATCTCCGAAAAATGCCGACTTCCTCAAAACTACAAATACTCCGAGAAGCGAGAGTGTAAGTCCCATAAGTGTTCCCGCAATGAGCGCCCGCTGCATAAATTGTAGCGAAAGAATTTCAAGCATGGTGATGCTTGCCCCGTACCGTGACGAAGTCTCTGGTGCGGGGCAGGCCCCGTACCGTGCCGGAGGCTCTGGTGCGGGGTTGTTTCTCCTTATGCGCGTATAAAGCGTGCTGGCCTCCGTATAGCTTTTCCAGGGTCTCGGGCGTTAGAGTTTCGTGAGGTACGCCCTGACAAAGCAGTTGATGGTTAATGCAAAGAACCCTGGTTGCATAGTGATACACGACATCTACGTCGTGCGATACCAGGATTACGGTTATCTGTTTTTTCTCCCGTAATTCCCGCAATAACGCATATATTTCGTTTGAACCTTCAATATCAATGCTTGCCACCGGTTCATCGAGAAAGAGAACCTCCGGATCGTTAAGAAGCGCGAGGGCCAAGAGCACGCGTTGAAATTCCCCTCCCGAAAGAACGCCGAGCCGTTTTTTTAAAAGATGTTGTGCCTCGGCGAGAGAAAGCGCTTCGCGAATTTTTTGGGGCTCGTTTCCGGGTGCGGCGTGGATTAGAAGAAGTTCCTCAACCGTCACCGGCATAGTACGGTCGAATTCCAGCCGTTGCGGCACATACCCGATTTTTCCGCCAACCTTTTGGATAAGGGCAGGCGCGGTGCCAAAAAGGGAAATTACGCCGCTCGAGGGAATAAGCCCCAAAATCGCTTTCAAAAGAGTGGTCTTTCCAGAACCGTTTGGTCCTATTACGGCCACAATTTCTCCCCTTTCGATTTCAAAGGTTACATCATCGAGTATGTGATGACCATTCAGCGTAACATTTAGGTTTTTTACCGATAAAATTGCCATTTTTTTATCTTACTTCATCGCCTCTTTTAGGGTTTTAAGGTTAGTTCGCATGATCGAAATGTACGAATCACGTTCGAGGTCGCCCGTCTCCGCCGGATCAAGCTCACGCACTTCAATCCCAAGGTCTTGGGCTATTACCTTAACGATTCGAGGAGAAAATTGCGGTTCTGAAAAGATCGCTCGAACCCCGAAGTTTTTTATGGTCTGGATGATTTCCGAAATGTAGCCGGGTGCGGGCTCTTTGCCGGGGAATTCCTCAATAACCGCCGCTTGCTTGAGTCCGTACCTTTTAGCGAAATAACTAAAGGCGGGATGAAAGGCGATAAAATCTTTTTGACTGAAGTTTCTTACTTCGTTCTCTATCTCTCGATCAAGCTGGCGGAGCAAATTTACATAGTTTTCGGAGTTTTGTCGGTAAAATTCGGCGTTTTGCGGGTCCTGCGCCGCGAGCGCATCGCGGATATTTTGCACCTGAATTATGGCGTTTTGCGGGTTAAGCCAGATATGAGGATTTGGGTCGCCATATCCCCCGGTTTCTTCCGTAGTTAAAATAGTTATGCCTTTACTCGTATCCACTACAATAATATTTTTATTATCGCTTGCCGCAACGAGGTCGTCCAGTACCGGCTCAAGATTCGAGCCGTTTTTAATAAGAAGGTCGGCGCGGTTGATCTTTTGAACGTCCGCGGGAGAAAAAGAAGACACTTCGGGCGTTTGCGAGAAAAGGATGTCAAGATCAACGCGATTCCCTGCTATTTCTTTCGTAAAATCGTAGAGCGGGAAAAAAGTTGTCACAACCCTCAAAAGATCTTTGTTCCTTGGCCCTTCCGCATCATTAGTAAAAATCCCCATAAGAAACCAGCCGAGGAGCGCGATTACTCCCAGCCCCAACAATACGAATGTTAATTTTTTAAACAATGGCAGGTTTTCCACATTTTAAGTTACTACTTCTCCTCTTTGGCGGAAAATTATTTCTTTTCTAACCATTCAG
>CAYPFS010000012.1:5690-9963 GCA_964410175.1 uncultured Candidatus Saccharibacteria bacterium | reverse complement strand
TTTGAAATTCTTTGTGTCTAAAAAATGACCAATCGTGATTGCCGTTTACAAATCGCAGTTCTGAATTTCGAATTTCCATGTTCATTTTCTCCGCTAATACCGGTGGAAACACCTCGTCTTGTCTGCCCCATAAAATTAGTGTTTGTGCTTTGATTTTATTAAAATTATCAAAATCATTCAGCAGACACTTTTTGATAATTTTTATTATATGAGGCCATTGAAAAAACATTTTAATCCCATTCATTAGAAAATCTTTTACGATGCGCAGAAAAAGCGGAATATCCCTGTAATATACCAAATCGTAAAAAGTTTTTTCAATGAAATACTTATATCGGAATTTGGTTTCTGAATATCCGTTGGATTCTCCAGCAGAGTCCGCAAGAATCAATCTTTGGACACCCCCACTTTTAGCGGCTGTTGCAAGCGCAACTCCGCCCCCGAAGGAAAACCAGCGATTATGAGGTTTTTGATATTCAGAAACTTGATAAATTCCAAGAAGTAATCTCCGTATTCCTCCAAGCCCCAAATTTCTTTCGGAACCGAGGCATCGCCAAAAGGCGGCAAATCAGGCGCGATAATGTGATACTTTTCTGATAAATCCGATAAAAATTTTCCAAACGTCTCTACGCGCACACCGCCGCCGATAAAAAACAAAAGCGGTTGCCCCGATCCTTTTTCAAGATATTTAGTGGACACATCGCCATATTTGAAAAATTTTTCTTGGAAATGCATATTTAGGTCAATAAATCCTCAACGGAAACGTCCCTAAATCCTATTGAATTTTAGTTTTGGCGGCAAATTCTTTTAAAATTAAAACGTAGAAAGACCCTGAGAATAAGTCCTATTCAGGGATACCCTTGCGGGTATAGCTGCTCTCTCCTGCCCATGGCGGAGGGTACAGGATTCGAACCTGTGAGGGATTTCTCCCACACGCTTTCCAAGCGTGCGCCTTAAACCACTCGGCCAACCCTCCACCATAAGCGGGCTTTTAAAAACAGTCACCTCACCTTCCTTTTCTATAACGTTTCTTGATTTTATAATAGTGGTCCACTCCCCCGCGTTGAAATAGATGCGCGGGATACTTCTTCTCATTATGCTTTATTTTTTCTCTCACGGCTTCCGCGACGTCAATCCGAGTTTTTTCGGCAAAGGCAAGGGCGTATACCATAACATCCGCAAGCTCCTTGGCTAAATCTTTTTGCAGAGCTTTTTTATCCTTGCGATACTCCTCGTAATCATCCCACTGAAAATGTTCCAAAAGCTCGGCGGCCTCCAAGGCCACGGATATAGCTAAACTTCTTGCCGGCGGGTCCCAGTTTCTTTCCTTTTGAAACTTATCCACCAGGTCTTTTAACTCTTTAATAGTAGTGGTTGCGTCCTGCATGGTTTAGAGCATTTCCGGAAACCCCCATTTCTGCTGCGAGTTGAGAATTTCGGCTGCGCCGCCCAACGGCTTAAGCTCGACGTATCACGAGATACGTCTCGTTCTCCGCTGGGGCGGCTCGCTCGAAATTTTCAACTCTCGCTGACGAAAACGGGTTTCCGAACATGCTCTAGCCGGATAAATTTTTTAATTCTTCTCTACTGAACCAATGATATTCAGTGTGGTCTATACCGTCGGGTTTGGGCTCGCCGGAAACTGTTCCTACGTAAGTCAATCGTACTACGTGCCGGCCTGGAGTTTTAAGCATATCCTGCGCGGCTATTAGTTTAGGCTTCCCCTCAAGTTCCAGACCGATTTCTTCTTTTACCTCCCTTTTAAGATTGTCCAGAAGCGGGGTTCCGGGATTAATTCTTCCGCCAACAATGTCCCAAAGCTGATTTCCGGTTTCCGGATATTTTTCCGGATTTCTTTTCAGCAAAAGGTATCTACCTCCGCCGTCCGTAAGTAAAATTTTCACTCCCACCTGTAATTCCATATTTATTGAGTATATCACTAAAAACCACTAAAGGAAAGCGGTCAGGAGAACCAATATTTTATATTAACACCTACCATGCTATAGCATGATAGGTGTTAATATATTTTAAACTCTGACTAAGAGGTTATTTTTCCAATGCTACCACATGCACGTGAGCAAGGAGACCGCGATAATCCAGCTCTCTTAACAATTCCTTGGGGAGAGGTCGCGTGCCAAGAAAGACACTTTTTTGCAAAGGAGTATAATCGCTGGCCAGAAGTTTTGCGCGAAGCCAATCTCGTTCAGGCTTTCTGTCCTCCGAAATATCAAACATCGCTATCCTCGTCTTGCCGTCTTCCGGCGGCAAAACAGCATTATTTTTGCTGATTTTTTTGAAGTGGTTCCTGCCTTCTTGGGTAATACGCCAGACAGCTTTCTTATTTGGCCCCGTGACAGATACTAACTTTTGCTTCTTCATTCTGTTTAGAGTCACTGATATGGTGGTCGGAGAATGGCGTGAAAAATAATGCTGGCAGGAATCCGTTATTTTCTCCAATTCCCGCAAACGACGACCCAAACCCTGCCCGTAAGGAACAAATAAGGCCCCTACCACTAATTTTGGGCAACAAGTCAGTAGATGTCCTAAAATCTCTTGAGCAAGCGATTTTTTCATTGCTATGCCGATATAAATTAATTTATATTAACATTTCTTATGCTATAGCATAGGAGATGTTAATACAAGTAAAGCTTACTAAATCTCCCTGTATTGGGGCTGGTATTTACCTCCTAGCAAAGCGTTTATCCTTTCCTCCACCGGCGGGTGGGTAGAAAAAATTTTTATAAGCCAGGGGGTTTTGCGCCTGGCCTTCGTATCTGCGCCAAAGGGGTTTTCAAAAAAAAGATGAGCGGTGGCATTGGTCGCGGTCGCAATTGGTCTTGAGTGGGCAGAAATTTTGCGAAGGGCACTGGCGAGTCCCTCGGGATAGCGCGTGAGAAGAACCCCTGAAGTGTCGGCCAAGAACTCGCGACGGCGCGAAACGGCAAGGTGAATCAGAGAGGCAACGAGAGGCGCAAGAATCGAAAGCAAAATACCAACAACAAGAATAACCGCATGCGCTCCTCCCCTATCGCGATCGCGGTCGCCCGATAACCCGCCAAACCAGACTGATCGCATAAAAATGTCGGAAATTATGGAGACAAATCCGACAAGCACGACCGCCACGGTTGATACCAGCATATCGCGATTGCCGATATGCGAGAGTTCATGCGCTAAGACCCCTTCTAGTTCTGAACGATCGAGTCGCTCAAGTAGGCCGCTGGTCACTGCGACTACCGCATGTTTCGGATCGCGGCCCGTGGCAAAAGCGTTCGGGCTGGGATCGTTTATTAAATAGAACTTAGGCATGGGGAGTCCGGCAGTAATGGTGAGATTTTCGAGAATTCGATAGAGTTCCGGGTGCGATTTAAGATCAACGGGTTTAGCATGGTGCAGGGCCAGCACAATTTTATCCGAGAACCAGTAAGATAAGACGTTCATAAAGACGCTCGCCAGCACTGCGATATAAAGAATTTGCGGATTTCCGTAGATTTGGCTGAAAATCCAGCCGATCCCTACGACCAAACCAAAAAACCCGGCCATCAAGAGCCACGTTTTTCGGATGTTGGCAGATTTTTGGGAATAGAGCATGTCCTAAAGCGTCATTCTTCTTTTTCCGGCTCGGTGCTTATATGATAACTTTTTGTATCCGGATCGTAAGAAAGGTAAAAAGTTTTTTGGCCGAGGTAAAATTTTTTCGGCCCGTATTTATACGCCTCGTCGAAAAGTCCTTGACGCTCTTCCTCGCCCAGGCTTTCAAGATGTTTTACAACGCTCCATTCCTCGTCCCCGTCGTAGTAGACCGCGTTTCCTCCAAGGTAGTGATAGTTTGACATAATAGTAGATTATCACATTCTCCCGCACTACGCAATATTATGACTTGCGATGTCCTTAATTTCTTAAGAATTTACAACCCGCCCCCCACTTCTCGAATTTCTATCGAGGTTGAACCTCGATAGATTATTGTTGCAAATGTCCCGAAGAATTACGCCCGTTCCTTTAAAATCGCCTTTATTTTTCTCCTTTCCTCCGGATCCTTGAGTATGTGAATTACGGGCGGAAGAAAGGAAAGAACAATAATTAAAAGTATAAGAGGTATGAGGTAGCGATTGATATCAGTAATCACGCTTCCCAGAAAAAAACCAAGTAGGGTAAGGCCGACTGCCCATAAAAACCCTCCGGTTATATTGTAGAATAAAAAGGTGGGGTAATGCATCTTGCCGACTCCCGCAAGAATCGGCGCAAAAGTGCGGATTACCGGAAGAAATCGCGCAAGAAC
>CAYPFS010000012.1:5106-5680 GCA_964410175.1 uncultured Candidatus Saccharibacteria bacterium | reverse complement strand
GTTCCAGGTGCTCTTTATGAAAGAGAAAAGACCTTTCTTTTATAAAAATTCTTGGGCCGACTTTTCTACCAAAAGCGTAGCCGAAAGAATCGCCCAGCACCGCTCCCAAGAAACAAAAGAGGACCAAGATCGCTATATTGAAATAGTCTTGCGAAGCAAGAATCCCTGCGGTAAAAAGCAGTGAGTCTCCCGGCAGGAAAAATCCGATAAAAACGCCGGATTCCGCGAAAATAATAAGAAAAAGCCCGAGATATCCGGCGGCTTTTACAAGGGTAGGAAGATCTATACCAAAAAACTCACTCATGCAGGCCTAATTTAAGGATTTCTCTTGCAATAATCTCCGCCGAATCGGTACGCGAAAAATTTTCTGCGGCTTTGGACATTTTTTCCATTCGTTCGGGCTCCGCTATAAGTTTTCTAATCTCGGCGAGAAGCAAATGCGGCGTGAGGTTGGCTTCCTCCATGACAACCGCTGCGCCCCCGGCTGCGTATTCGTAAGCATTTTTCCGCTGGTGATCTTGGGCGGCATTGCCCAAAGGAAGAAGGATGGAAGGTTTGGCGCGAGCGGCAATTT
>CAYPFS010000012.1:4739-5096 GCA_964410175.1 uncultured Candidatus Saccharibacteria bacterium | reverse complement strand
CCTCCTGGGTGACCGTCTCAAAATTTTTGGTTCCGGTCTGATGAACTATTTCAAATTCGTCGGTAAGTGCCTTCAAAATTTCAAGGACTGCGTTATTGATCTTCTCGGCGCCCTGCGACCCGCCCATAAATCCGATCACCGGAAGCTTAGAAAAAATATTTAAACTTTCCCGAGCCTCATCTCTCGACCCGCCCAGGACCCACTTTCTTATGGGGAGTCCCGCCAGAGCCGTTTTTTCCTTGGGAAAATATTCGGCGGCTCCGGCAAAGGCTATGCCGATTCTTGACGCAAAACGCGCCGACCAAAGATTGGTTTTTCCCGGGACAGCGTCGGATTCGTGGATAAGAAGCGGAACGC
>CAYPFS010000012.1:2610-4729 GCA_964410175.1 uncultured Candidatus Saccharibacteria bacterium | reverse complement strand
GATAACCGCAGGGAGGGCTCCGTAAGCGCCTTTAGAAAATACCACGTCCGGGATAATCAAAAAAAAGTTCCAAAAGACAAGCCATAAGCTCCAAAGGAATCGAGGAAGATCGGTAAGGTTTTTGAAGGAGAAATAGCGGCGTATTTTGCCGCCGGGAACTTTTATAAAAACCACTTCCTCGTCGGCGAGGATTTCTTCTCCGAAATCATCCGGCCCCATATAGAAAAGTTCAAGATCCAGGATCCTTTCTTCTTCGGCAATACGTTTTAGCTCTCGGATGACGGCAAGAATCGGGAAAAAATGACCGCCCGAACCGCCGCCCGCAAACAATATTCGCATATCAGGTGTATGTTAGAACCCGTAAAATAGCCCTTATCTCTACTGCAATTACGCGGTTTCGGCTGCGCCGCATTCGCCGCTCCTCGTCGTATATTCCTCATATACGTCTTCGTCGCGGACTCATGCGGCTCGCGCGAAACCACGTAATTTCGTAACGAGCAAGGGTTATTTTACGGGTTCTTCGATATGTTAAATACTATTCCCACGCCTGCCATTGTCATCGCCAAAGCCGTTCCCCCATAGCTTACAAAAGGAAATGGAATACCGGTAAGGGGCAGGAGTCCCGATATCGCGGCAGCATTGATAAAAGCCTGGGTGGTAATCATAATAACAATCCCTGAAGCCAGCAGTTTACCGAAAACATCCGGAGCGTTTCTGGCAATCAGCATCCCGTAAAAAACCCAGAGGGCGAAAAGTCCTACCAAGATCATTATGCCCAAAAACCCCAGCTCCTCGGCGAATACGGCAAGGATCGAATCTTCCATGGGTTCGGGTAAATACCCGTATTTTTGCAGTCCTCTTCCGAACCCGAGGCCAAAGAATCCACCCGAACCGATGGCGATGGAAGCCTGATTAATTTGGTAGCCAGCTCCCTGCGGATCAAGGCCCGGGTTTAGAAAAACCAGAACTCGTGAAAGGCGGTAGGGCGCGGAGAGTATCAAAAAGTATAACGCGGCCAGTCCAAAAATAGATAGCGCCACAATTTGGGAAATTTTTCCTCCCCCGAGAAAATAAAGTATCCCCGAGAAAGCGACTATAGAGCCCAGGGTGCCGATGTCCGGCTGCATGACAAGAAATATACCGAGAATCGAGAGCATTAAGGCGAAAGGGATCAAGCCGTAAGATACACTTTTAACCTCGTCGCGTCTTGAATCCAACCAGCTTGCCAGATAAATTAAGAACGAGAGTTTTAGGATTTCCGAGGGTTGAAAAGATAGGAGACCGAAGTCAAGCCATCTTTTGGCTCCTCCGAAAGATCGGCCAAGTTCCGGAATAAATACCAGGGCGAGTAGCGCCAAGGAAATAATTATAAGCGGGGTGGCAAGCCGCCTCCAGGTGCGGTAAGGCAGAAATGATCCAAGAACGAGCAGGGCTCCTCCACCTACCCCGCCTATAATAAGCTGGCGCAGGGGGTAGTAAAGGGCGGCGTTAAAATTTTTTTGGGACATAGCGGATGAGGCAAGCATAAGAAGTCCTCCGACAAAAAGAATTAGAGTTAACACCAGGAACGGTTTAGAGTAAGACATTGTTCTAAGGCTTTAGGAATTTAGGCTTTAGGCCCCAGCGTTTATAAGGCCTAAGGCCTAGAGTCTAGCGCTTACTATTTAGTCTGTTGACCGCGTCAACAAATTTTTCTCCGCGATCAAATTCGTTTAAAAACAATCCAAAACTTGCCGCGCCGGGAGAAAGCAAAATATAATCCCCTTTTCCCGCGTTCTCGCAAGCTATTTTTACGGCCTCCTGCATTGATTTTGCATATCTCGGTTCCGGTCTCCGGCCCGTTCTTGGCAAAATCTTTTTGGTCGCCGTTCCCGGCAGCATCACTAAAACATTCACCCATTTTGATATGGAACGTTGCAATTCGCGGAAATCAAGATTCTTGTCCTGTCCGCCCGCGATAAGAATCAATCGGCGGGCTTTCGGACGGAACCGTTTGATGGCGGCTACCGCGGCTTCAGGAATGGTGGCGGTTGTGTCGTTTATAAAATGTACTCCGTGAAGGAGTCGAACTTCCTGCTGTCTCCCCTCCAAGCCCTTAAACTTTTTTAACTCGCTTTCA
>CAYPFS010000012.1:1797-2600 GCA_964410175.1 uncultured Candidatus Saccharibacteria bacterium | reverse complement strand
AATTTTACGCCAAAATGCCTGGCAACCGCCGCTGCGAGCGCCACGGATGGGCGATAGTGTTTACCGAGCCTCTCGTCAACGATTTTAGCAAGGTTTTTCGATAGCCTCGCTTTCTTTACTTGGGAGGGGGATGCGCGAGAAATTTTTCTTACCCAACGGTCTTGAGGATTAATAAATAGATAGTCGGCAGGTTTCTGGAACTTGAAAATATGGCTTTTGGCGCGAAGATAGTCTCTAAAATTTTTGTGCCAATCAAGGTGGTCAGGGTAGATATTGGTGAGTACTGCAATTTGGGGGCTGACTTTATCTTTGGCAAGATCGGCCAGCTGGAAACTTGAGAGTTCAAGTACCACGAGATCCTTTTTTCTGGGGCCCGGAAGAAACTCGAGTACCGAAGTTCGAATGTTGCCTCCAAGAAATACGCGATGAGGCCAAGTTTTTTTAAGAAATTTCCATATAAGATAGGCGGTGGTTGACTTGCCTCTTGTTCCGGTAACGCCGATCGTAGTCGCTTTCGAGTGTTTAAAAAAAATACCGAGGTCGGTGGTGACGGGGATTTTATATTTTCCAGCAATTTTTAAGTAAGGATTGCCGGGTTTGACACTTGGATTTTTTACGATAAAGTCCTGGCGCAAGAAGTCTTCCTTTCGATGTCTTGCCAGAACCCACTTTATCCCTTTTATTCCGCCCAGTTTCTTGATCGTCGGCGCAAGGGCTTTTTTAGATCTCAAATCGGTAATCGTGATTTTAGCGCCGCATCGCGCAAGAAACTTCACGGTTCCCTCACCCCCGCCATGAAGGCC
>CAYPFS010000012.1:0-1787 GCA_964410175.1 uncultured Candidatus Saccharibacteria bacterium | reverse complement strand
ATTACCAGCACTTTTTTTCCTCGGAAGTCTTTTAAACCCATCTTGTCATTTTCTTAGCACCCTTCCTGCTCTTACTCCCGTTACCCTTCCGTTCCCCACCGCCACTTGCCCGTTTACCAGTACCCATTCCATCCCTGCGGGATATTTATAGGGGTTACGGTAAGTTGCGCGGTCTCGGAAAAGACGCGGGTCAAAAATAACAAGGTCCGCAAAGTTACCGCGTCTTAGGGTGCCGCGATTTTTCAATCCGAGAATTTCTGCGGGGCGTCCGGTAATTTTTTGGATTGCCTCCTCCGGAGAAATTTTTCGGGTATCGGAGACGTAGCTGTGCCAGAAGTGCGGGAAGGCCCCAAAAGAACGCGGGTGAACCAGATTTCCAAATTTTTGCTCCTCTTGTCCGTAGCCGACGCCGTCCGAAGCGACCACGGAGGTTTTATTTAAGATTTCCAGTTCAACATTTTTGGGAGATACGGTTCGCCCGAGGATACTGATGCGGCCTTCGTTGGCTCTTAGGGTTTCAAGCATCGCTTCCTCCGGCGTCATTCCCGAAGAGGCGGCAATTTCAGCAAGGGTTTTTCCCGCAATCTGCGGGAGCTTGGCGGAAATGACCCAAATTTTATCGTAGTGGAGCGTATAGGACTTGAGATTTTCAACGATTTTTTTACGTAAATCCGCATCGGCGATCTTTTTAAAAAGTTCATTAAATCCTCCTTCCCTGGCCCAAGCCGGAAGCAAGAAATATAAAGGAGAACCGGTAGTAGGATACGGAGATACGTCAAAAGTAACTTCTAATCCGCTCTGCCTCGCGCTCTCGATCATGTTGAGAACTTTTGGAATAAGTTGCCACGATTTTTTGCCGATGGCCTTCAGATGGTTTATATGAACCGGCGCTCCGGTTTCTCTTGAAATGCGGAGGGCTTCGTTGATTGAAGCGAAAAGCTCTTTACCCTCGGCGCGCAAATGGATTTTTATAATTCCTCCGGATTCTTTTAGCACGCGGGTTATCTCTATAATTTCCTCGGTGGTCGAGACCCTTTCGTGTCCCGAGGAAAGGCCTAAGGATACTCCTAAAGCCCCCTCTTTCATTCCGCCTCTGATTAAGAATTTCGCTTTTTCCCTCTCCTCAAAATTAAAGAGGCGCGCTTCTTTCCCTATAACTCCGCGGCGAATTGTGCCGTATCCCATAAAAGTAGCAAAATTCACCCCAAGTTTTTTATTTTCGACCTCCGCAAGAAACTCTCCTACGCCCGCCCAGTTGATATTAATTTCCGAAGGGTCGGCCCAACGCCGTACTGCGTCTATGGCGTCTTTAGATCCCAAAGGCGCAAGCGATACCCCGCAGGATCCGCCAAGAGCGGTGGTTATTCCCTGCATAAGCAGCGATTCAAGTTCCGGGTATTTAAAAATCGTAAGGTGGGTATCCGAATGGTTGGTAATATCAATAAATCCGGGGGTTATATATTTCCCGGCGGCTTGAATAACCAATTTGGCATCGGCGCGAAGGATTCCGCCTACGTTTTTAATTTTATCTCCCTCAATTCCAAGATCGCCGGTGGTTGAGTTCCCGGTGCCGTCAAGAATCGTCCCGGATTTTATTAAAATATCGTAGGCCATGAAGCGAGGATAACATCTATTCTAACGCGATTGAAGTCGGACTTCAATCGCAATTAATAAAAGGTGACACCTTTTATACCGCTTTTCTGCTTAAACTCATTGTACGTATTCATAAACGATCACCACGCCGCCAGCGCCGGCACCGCCAGCCTTAGCCACATCGGTCTCTGTAC
>CAYPFS010000011.1:15583-18222 GCA_964410175.1 uncultured Candidatus Saccharibacteria bacterium | reverse complement strand
AAAATTTTCTTTTCCCAAAATGCAGAATCGCCAACTGATTTTTTCGCCGAGAATTCCTTATGATTTGGTCGCCGAGCGGAGCGAGGCGACTGCCTCTTACTTGCAATTTCCTGTCTGGTGGACCTAGGGAGAATCGAACTCCCGTATCGCGCATGCCATGCGCGCGCTCTACCATTGAGCTATAGGCCCTGAGTTTTCACCCCGTTAGTGACAGGAAGCGCTTTGGGCGTGAACACCAAAAGCGCTTCCGTAGATCCGATGTACATCCACAATACCAGTTTCCGCTGATTTTGCTCCGCGGTATTTAAACATAATGGAATCGGCTGTCACTAACGGGATTCGCAGCGCCGGCATTTTAGAATCTTCGGACATGTCTTCTTTTGCTCCTTGTAAAAGCCCAGCGATCGCTGACGTATTTCGCTCGCAAGCTCGCGGCCTTAATGCAGCGATCCCGGAAAACGATTATCAATCGTTTTCCCCTCGAGAGGAGTCGAACCTCTGTCTGCTCCTTAGGACGGAGCTGTTCTGATCCATTGAACTACGAGGGGCTGAATCCGTGAGATAGCGAGCTTGCGAACTCTATCTCACGGGGTTGATTGAAAGAATTCTCCATTATGCTATCATAAATCTATGTCCAACTCAACCTATGAAGAAAAAATTGTAGCAACCGTCAAAAAAGTTATGCCCGCGGTGGTTTCCATCACCGTAGGCAGGGAGTACGAGGAAATTTTAAGAGAGAGGCCGTACGAGTTGATGGTCCCGCACGGGGACCACATTGATCTTCCTCCGCTCGAAGAGGCGCTTCCCCATACCCCGGGAGGAAAAGTGAAAATAGGCGGAGGATCGGGATTTATAATCGATCCCAAGGGCCTCGTCTTTACCAATAAACATGTGGTGGCAGATCCGAAGGCTGAATATATTATAACCACTGCGGACGAAGATACTTATCAGGCCAAAGTCCTTGCGCGCGATCCTTTGAACGACGTGGCTATACTAAAAGTTGAAGCCGAAAGTCTTCCTGCGGTTTCTTTGGGCAACTCCGATAGGATTGAGCTTGGACAAACCGTGCTTGCTATGGGTACAGCCCTTGGAGAATTCCAAAATACCGTATCCTCGGGAATAGTATCCGGCCTTTCCCGTTTTATAACCGCCTTTACGGATATGGAGGGTCACTCCGAAAGGTTGCGGGGATTAATCCAAACCGACGCCGCGATTAATCCCGGAAACTCGGGGGGGCCATTGGTAAATCTTTCCGGAGAAGTTGTGGGAATTAACGCCGCAGTGGTCTTTGGGGCGCAAAACATTGGTTTTGCCATACCCATTAACAAAGCCAAAAAAGATCTCGAGGAATTAAAAAAATACGGCCGTATTCGCAGACCCTTTTTGGGCGTACGCTATATTCTATTAAATCCCATGCTGGGAAAACGTTTTCGTCTGCCCGTGACGCAGGGAGCGTTTGTGTTGCGTGAGGGGGTGCCGGGGCGTGGGGCCGTTATTCCAAATTCGGCCGCGGCGAGAGCCGGTATCCGCGAGGCCGATATAATCTTGGAGATAAATAATCAGCCCATTACCGAGAAAATAGGCATAGAGGATATTCTGGAAAAAATAGAGATTGGTACGGAATTCCCCGTAAGAATTTTACGGGAAGGGAAGGAAGAAGAATTGACCCTTGTTGCTGAAGAAAGATAAAAAACGCCCCGATGTCCATCGGGCCGTTTTTTAATCACACCGGGGCTGGAATATTTCTAGACCCATCCCAAAAGCTATTTTTCGAGATGGGTTCTGATTTTTTCTATAATTTCCGGAAGGGAAAAGTTTGCTTTGGTGAGATAGTCAACCGCTCCGAGTCGCCTTCCTTCTTCAATGTCGTTCGCCTCGCTAAGATTCGAGAGAACTATTACTTTAGTCTCGGGGCCGCCGGGCTTCCGGCGGATTTTCCTAAAGGTCTCGAAACCGCGTTCGTCCGGGAGCGATATATCGAGTAACACTAAATCCGGCGCGGTTTTTTCAAATTTTTCCAAGCCCTCTTGTCCGGTTTTAGCAACCCCCACTTCAAATCCGGCGCCCTCGAGCTCCTGCACCAAAAGCTCCAGCATAAAGATGTCGTCTTCAATTAAGAGGATTTTGGGTTTTTTAGTTTCGCCCTCCATATTTCGGTAAGCTCCGTAATACTATATCTTTTTTTGTCGAAAACAAAATTGAATTTATCCACAGGGCGGCTAACGGGAGTTGAACCCGTGATTAGAACTCCACAAGTTCCCGTGTTGCCGTTACACCATAGCCGCCAAACATGCGTTTTCACAATTATACCCTGGTTTTCGGCAATTGTAAAATGCTTTATTCCGTGATATATTCTATCCGTGCCGAAACGTAAAGCTACGACAAAAATTAAACGCATAAAACCCGAACTTCCGGGCGGCTTTCGCGACTACGGACCCGAGGATGCGATAATCAGGGGACGGATTCTGGAAAAGATAAGAAAAACTTTTGAAGACTTCGGATTCGACCCCATGGAGACCCCGGCCGTGGAAAAGACCGAAGTGCTTACTGGCGGGGAAAGGGAAGCGGCGGGTATTATATTTAACGTTCGCGGTTCGCGCGACCTGCCCGCCCTGCCTGACCGGCAGGCAGGGCGGGCA
>CAYPFS010000011.1:15063-15573 GCA_964410175.1 uncultured Candidatus Saccharibacteria bacterium | reverse complement strand
TGCCCGCCCTGCCGGTCAGGCGGGCGGCAAGGCAGGAAAGAAATCAGATATGTCGCTCCGTTTTGACCTCACCGTGCCGCTTGCGCGGTTTATGGCGGCAAATCCGGAAATTCCTAAACCCTTCAGGCGGTATCAAATAGGCGCGGCTTTTAGGGGAGAGTCGCCTCAAGCCGGAAGGTACCGCGAATTTCTTCAGGCCGATGCGGATATTGTCGGTTCTTCCTCGCTTGGCGCGGACGCGGAAATAATTACCCTCACTTCTCAAGTACTCGAGAACCTTGGCATAGGAAATTTTTTGATTAAAATAAACTCGCGTAAAGTCCTTGGAGATCTGCCGAAATTTGCGGGATTTCCGGCTTCGAAATTGTGGGCCGTGCTGCGCATCATGGATAAAAAAGATAAAATTGGCGATGAGGGAGTTCGGAAAGAACTTGCTAAAATTGCGGGCAAGAAGGCTAGCGAAAAAATTGCAGGCGAGTTTTTTAAAAACGGCATTCCCGCCTCCGAGGG
>CAYPFS010000011.1:6830-15053 GCA_964410175.1 uncultured Candidatus Saccharibacteria bacterium | reverse complement strand
GGCGCGAAAGAACTATCGAGGCTTCTTGAAATGCTCGATATGATGGGCGTGGCAAAGAATCGCAGAGAACTTGATTTCTCGTTGGCGCGCGGACTTAGATATTATACCGGTACGATCTTCGAAACAGTTCTTACCAAAATTCCCGAGATGGGGAGCGTTGCTTCGGGCGGGAGATACGACGGCCTGACCCTTCCTTTTACCGGAGAAAAACTTCCTTTCGTCGGAATTTCCTTCGGAGTAGACCGGCTTTTTGCGGCGCTTGAAAAACTGGAAATTTTGAAAAAGAAAAAAACCGTAACCGCCGCGCTTATTTTAAATCTTCTCCCCGGAGCGGCGAAAGAATACCTTTCTCTTGCCAAAACCCTGCGCTCGGCAAACCTAAATACTGCGATTTATCTCGGGGACGACCGGGCGTTTCAGGCCCAACTCGCTTACGCGGTAAAAAAAGAAATTCCATATGTTATAATTTACGGGGAGGAGGAGAAGAAAAAGGGGGTTTATACGGTCAAAAATCTTGTAAGCCGCGAGCAGAAAGAAATTCCAAAGGGAAGTATTGTGCAGTACTTCAAAAAATAAGCCCCGGTAGCTAAACTGGATAGAGCAGCTCTGTTCCCCGCCTGCCAAAATTGCCCTCGTAGTTCAACGTGTAGAACGGCGGCATTCTAGGCCGTTTTTATCCCCCACTAAATCCCCCCCGTAGCTCAACGGATAGAGCAGCGCTCTTCTAAGGCGTTGATGGGGGTTCGATTCCCTCCGGGGGGATTTAGTGGGGGATAAAGGGGGTTCGCCCTGTCATCCGACAGGGCGCCCAGTCGAATGATAGGGCGACTCCCTCCCGGGGCGTTCAAAATTTTAGTGCTGTAATTATACACGGAGAGAAAATTCGTTCCCTGGTACAACTATTTGACATATAAAACTGTTGTATATACTATAGATATATGAAAACCTTATTAAATATAAAGACCGACGTGGAGGTGAAGCGTGAGGCGAAAAAATTCGCTGGTGAGATCGGCTTTCCCTTAAGCACCCTCATCAATGCGTACCTCAAACAACTACTCCGTGAAAGACGGGTAGATTTCGCTCTGCCGCTACGACCCAACAAAAAAACGGCAAGTATTCTTCGCAAGGCAAGTCAGGACTATAGAAAAAGGAAAAATATGTCTCCCGCATTTGAAACGCCGGAAGAAATGGACGCTTATCTGGATGCATGAGGATTGCCCTCCACAAAAATTTTAAAAAACGGTATAAAAAACTTGGCGAATCCGAACGCCGTCTTTTCAGAAAACGAAGAAACCTTTTTCTCAAAAATCCGTTTCACCCGCTTCTACATAATCACGCCCTTCACGGGGAGTACGGCGGGTACCGTAGTTTTAATGTGGGTGGGGATTTACGTGTAATATACGAAGAAATAGACAGAAGTACTGCGCACTTTATCCTTATCGGCACGCATGCCGAACTTTATGAATAGTTATAGACGCTGGCCATTTAGCGTAGAATTTACGAGGCTTAACTTAACACCTCTTGTCTTACGAGGTTAGGCCTCGTAGCGACAAAGAAAGCCACTCCTGCGTCCGCACGTACGCTCGAGGAAGCGTCCGTAGCTGGTAGGATTAATAGCTTGAAAATTTATCTCACTTGCGCCTGAACGAAAAGAAGGGTGTGCTCGACCAGGTGCCAAGCCTGAATCCAGATCGCGATCTTCCAGTAAGTCCGGGAGTATCCGGAAAACCCGTACGCCAGGCCCGTCAGTCCCATCATCATGATGACCGCGTAGCCGAAGTGTAGCCACTCGGAGTGAACCAGGGACGGCCAAATCCAGCCGAGAGCTCCGAAAGCTTCGTGCCTCGGCACTCCCGTCCAAATCTGCGCCATCTGCAGAATATGTTCGGCCCAGTGGGCAAGAACAATCAGGGCAAAAATCACGAGCCAGCGGTTGTGTCTTCGCATGTTCCTCTCCTCTCTCAATTCAGGATTTTGGAAGCAATCCTCTCGGCCGCTATGTACGCGCCGTAAACGTTCGAGGCGGCCGGCCCTGTCGCAAGTTTTGCCAAGGCTCCGGTTATGAAAAGCCTCGGGAATCCATACACCTCAAGATTGCGGGTAAGAACAGGCAATCCGTTTACCGCCGGGATTCTCTCCGCAATTTTACCGAGGCAGGGCGTATTTGACACAAGGGCGCTATAGCCGGTCGCAAGTATCACCTGATTAAATGATCCGAATATGCGTTCGGTTTCTCCGGCAGCGACATTAATGGAGAGATCGTTGAGCCGCCCCGATTTCTCGAACCCGGTAACTTCTCTATGCTCGTAAATTTTCAGAAATCCCCCTTTTTCCATCTCGATCATCTGCCTGCGGATGTCCGGAGTGATACTTCCTCTTACGTTGGCTTGCTCAAGAATTACGGCTCTTCTCTCGGCATCGGGGGCCGCTTCGAACGCTCTAAAAAGATCCCCTCCAAACCACCTCGGATCAAAATCAAAAGGTTGAACCCTTAGAGGCTCTCTCGTTAAGAGCGTTACAAGATTTTCTCTTCTTGCGAGATTTACCGCCAGGGTGCCTCCGGTAAGACCGCCGCCTACTATAAGGATGCTTTTTGTTCCGCCATTTCTTTGGCGAAGATCAACTTTTGAGGAATGAACAATTTGATCTTCGAGACCCTCCGGCACAGGAATAGCCGGGATATCGGGAATTCCCAGGCCCGTTGCCAGAACAACGTTTTCCGTTCGTAGAGTCTCGCCGGAACAGCCGCTCAAACGAACCAGATAACCTCTCTCTCTTCCTTCTCGAAAAAAGAAACTGTCCCTTGTCGGTAAAGCCGACCCAGTTGCAATTTCTTCGCCATCCTCCGGCAGTAACCGTTAAAGGCCCACATCGGCGGAGTAGCCGCATTAAGATTCCGCAACAAAAACCCACTGGCAAGGGCAAAATTTTTCAGTTCATCCCCGTAGCCGTCAAGATAGTGAGTCCAGGGAGATCGCATATGGGTTTGACCTATGCTTTCGGTAGCGTTCGTCCAATTGCTCATCAGGGGTCGCGGATCAATAATCACGATGCTGTCTCTTCTTGCGCCCCGACGCACTAATCCAGCCGCCACGGCAGTGCCGTGTAAACCACCGCCCATTATGACAGTTTCAAAACGATTCTGAGTCATCAGCATCACCTTCCTGTATTCTTTATTTAAAGGAACGTAGTCCGGAAACAGTATACATTATAAAACTTCGTTTGTCAACTCTGCACTTGTGGATAACTTCGTAAATTGGTATTATACTTTCGGCCTAGGGCGGTTAGTTCAATGGTAGAACGTCGCTTTTACACAGCGAAGGCCGTAGGTCCGATTCCTACACCGCCCACCAGAGAGGAAAATGCAAGTTTTTGTGCACAGGGCCGCCGCAGGCGGCCACCAAATCGTAAGGAATTTTGGGCGAAAAAATCAGTTGGCGATTCTGTATTTTGGGAGAAATTTTTGAAGAAACATTATGATTTTACGGAAATTCATAAAAAAGCTTTTTTATTGGATGGGGTTGAAAGTTAGTTATGTTGGGAGACGGCATATCTACATGACAAGAATGTTTGACAAAATCACTGGAATCGAAGGTGATATAGTAGAATGCGGAGTTGGCAAAATGCATACGTTCCAAATTCTTGCTTCGCTCCTGCAAGAAGAGGGTTCCTCAAGGAAACTATGGGGCTTTGATTCTTTTGGGGGATTCCCCGAACCATCTGTGGAAGATACAAGCCCAAGGAATCCACAAAAGGGAGAGTGGAAATACATCGAGGCAGAAGATGTCGAAAAGTTTCTTTTAATACTCGGTTTCGGAAGGCAATGGATTAGTTCGCACATAAAAATAATAAAAGGGTTTTTCCAAGATACGCTTCCAATCAGCGGTGTTTCTAAAATAGCCTTTCTGCACCTAGATGTGGACCTTTATAATTCTTACAAAACCTGTCTTCAATATCTATTTCCTAAGGTCGTTCAAGGGGGGGTGATACTATTTGACGAATATTCGAACAAGACAGAAAATTTTAAGTTTCCCGGCGCTAAGAAAGCAATTGATGAATATTTTAACGGTACTAAGTATAAGCTCTCAAGAGATAGATTATCCGGCAAATATTTCATGGTGAAAAAATCATAAACAAATCTTGGCAAGTCGGTTGTGTTGATTTTAATTTAGCCGCTAAATAAAAACCTGAAATCGTCAAAGTTCAGAATTTCGGTCCCCTCCCTCGCCAGAGGCTTCGGGCGGGCAGGCGGAATTTTTGGCCAGACCATATATTTACACAAGGTAGCATAAAATCTTCGTGGCGCGATTCAAACCCCTACTTTTAATTATTCTAGACGGGTTCGGCATTTCCACCGAAAAAGCCGGAAACCCCGTGGCGGAAGCCAAAACCCCAACCCTCAACGAAATTGAGCGAAACTTTCCTTTTACCACGCTTCAAGCCTCGGGAATCGCGGTTGGCCTTCCTTGGGGAGAAGCCGGAAACTCGGAGGTGGGACACCTAACCATCGGTTCAGGCCGCGTAATTTACCACCACTTGCCGCGGATCATAAACGCCATTTCAGACGGCTCTTTTTTTAAAAACGAAGCTCTTTTGAAGGCGGCCGAACACGTTAAGAAAAATAAATCTCGCCTGCATATTGCGGGTCTCATATCTTCGGGGTCTGTACATAGCTATATCGATCACCTCTATGCGCTGCTGGAGTTTAGCAGGCTCGAAAAAATCCCTGAAGTTTATATTCACATATTTACGGATGGAAAAGACGCGCCCGTGACCGGAGCCGCCAAATTTCTTGCCGCGCTTGAAGAACGTATGCAAAAAGAGTGGCCGCAGGCGGAATTCGCTTCGGTGATCGGGCGTTTTTACGGTCTGGATCGAGATGAGAAGTGGGACCGGGTGCAAAAAACTTACGAGCTTCTTACCGAGGGGAAAGGCGAGAAGATAAAATCAGTTACGGAATACTTGCAATCCTCATACAAGAAGGGTCTCACGGATGAATTTATTGAACCCGCCTTCGTTCCGACTAAACTCGGAACTACGGCGGGTAAACCCGCCGCCATCGAAGATAACGATGCCCTCATTTTTTCCGACTTCCGAGAAGATTCCATGCGAGAAATTGCTCGAGCCTTTTCAGACGAAGTTTTTGATTATTTCCCGAGAAAAAAGGTCAAAAATTTGCTGGTGGTTACCCTGACCGAGTATGACAAAAATATCCGGGCCCTTCCGGCATTTTCGCCGCTTGAAATCAACTGGCCTCTTAGCCGCGTTTTGGGCGAAGCGGGACTCCGGCACCTGCATATCGCCGAAACCCAAAAATACGCCCACGTCACCTATTTTTTCAACGGAGGAAAAGAAAAACCTTTTATCGGGGAGGAGCGGATTCTAATCCCCTCTTTTAGCGCCGTTCATTTTGACGAAGTGCCGCAAATGCGCTCATCCGAGATTACCGCTTCCATTCTTGAAAACATGCCGAATTACGATTTTATAGTTGCCAATTTTGCCAATGCCGATATGGTGGGGCACTCGGGAAATTTCCAGGCAGCCGTAAAAGCGGTCGAAGCGCTCGACGCATCTTTAGCCCAGATTCTTGACGCGATTCTCGCATCCGGGGGCGCTGCCTTGATAACAGCCGACCATGGAAACATCGAACTTAAACGAAGCGTTATCAGCGGCGAGAAGGTCAGCAAACACTCTCTAAATCCCGTACCTTTATACCTGGTGGGGAAAGAGTTTAAAAGAAAAAATCCGCGAAGCGCGGAAGAGATCGAAAGTCAGAAATCCGAAACGGAAGGAATTTTAAATGACGTTGCCCCAACCGTGATCGAACTGTTGGGACTCGAGAGGCCGGAAGAAATGACGGGAAGAAGTCTGCTTAAAACCTTAGGCTTTAGGCTTTAGGCTTTAGGCTTTAGGCTTTAGGCTTTAGGCTTTAGGCTTTAGCGTCCGGGGCTCGAGCCTAACACCTAGTGCCTAGACTATGATTTGGAGTTTTTTCGTTTTATTATCTCATCGATAATTCCGTATTTTTTCGCCTCCTCCGTGTCCATATAAAAATCCCTATCGGTGTCTTTTTCCACTTCGATAATGGGTTTACCGGTGTGCTTGGCAAGGATTCTATTTAAGCGGTCTCTCAAGCGGATGACGTGTTTTGCCGAAATTTCAATCTCCACGGCCTGCCCTTCAATGCCTCCGGCCATCACTTGATGGATTAAGACCTCGGAGTTCGGCAGGGCAAAACGCTTTCCCTTGGCGCCGGCGGCAAGCAGCAGCGCAGCGCCCGAAGCCGCCATACCGATACAAATGGTTGCTACGTTCGGCTTCACGTACTGCATGGTGTCGTAAACCGCAAGCGTGGCCGGCACCGAACCTCCGGGAGAATTTATATAGAGTTTAATGTCCTTTTTGTCGTCTTCGGATTCAAGAAAAAGAAGCTGGGCGATAATGGAGTTGGCAATAGGATCAGTTATCGGCCCGCCCAAAAATACAATCCGCTCCTTTAACAATCGCGAGTATATGTCGTAAGCCCGCTCTCCAAAGTGGGTTTTTTCAATAACGGTGGGAATAAGATATTGTGAAATTATTTTTTCTGCTTGCATCTTACAACCTTGATTATACACAATATTATGGATATAGTAAAGTGAGCAACTTCTAGGGAGTCTGACTATGGGTAAAACACTATGGAGAGGCGGTAAGTTTTTGATACCCCTGGCGGTCTTCTTGTATCTTGCGGCTTTGGTCCTCGAAGGGTTAAGGCAGTTCTGGTTTTCTACTCTTCTTCACCATTTTTCCGTTTTCAGCGAGGGCTGGTTTGCTTCTACTTTAGTGTCTTTTGCCAGCATCGGTCTGACTTTGCTCCTTCTCCTTACTGCGGGGTATATTCTCAAAATGCGTTTCGCACAACGCGCGCTTACCGCGGGGACCCGCAGGATCCCGGTTCTAAGGTATTTCTGGTCCGGCGAGGACGATATGACCGGCATGATCCCCGTACTCTTTCAGTACCCCACCCCCGGGGAGTGGAAAATAGGTTTTTTCACCGGAGATATAGAGGGTGACGAGGGTAAGAGGTTTTGGAAAATCTTTTTTGTAACAGGCATAGGGGATCACGTGTTAGTCGAGCATGACCACCCTGAACTGGTTGTCCCTCTAGCTAACTCCGTCCCTGAACTTCTCCAATTGGTGGCTTCTCTTACCCTTTCCGGTCCCAGAGCTTTGAAAACAAGAAAGGATTAAATTCGTCCGGTCAACGACGGGAAGCGTTTAAAGCGCTTCCGTTTTTTATAGACGGATCCCCTTTTACAGAAACCTTGCCATAAGTAAGGCCACAATGTTTACAATCTTTATCATCGGGTTGATGGCGGGACCGGCAGTATCTTTGTACGGGTCGCCGACCGTATCTCCCGTTACCGCGGCTTGATGAGCGGGGGATTTTTTACCTCCGTAGTTTCCCTCTTCAATATATTTTTTGGCGTTGTCCCAGGCGGCGCCTCCGGAGGTCATGGAGATCGCGACAAAAAGACCGGTAACGATAGAACCTACCAAAAGCCCTCCGAGGGCTTGGGCGGCATTGGGCCCAAGAACCAAAACCAGAATTATAGGAACGGCAACCGGAATTAAGGCCGGTAAGATCATCTGCCGAATGGCCGCGCGCGCCACAATGTCTACAGCGCGGTCATATTTGGGCCTCGCCCTACCCTCCATAATGCCCTCGATCTCCCTAAACTGCCTCCGCACTTCTTCGACCACGCTGCCGGCGGCTTTCCCGACCGCTCGCATCGCTATCGATCCGAAAAGATAAGGCATCATCCCGCCGACAAAAAGACCGACGAGGACATAAGGATCGGAGAGATCAAAGAAAACCGCCCTGCCGAAATTTTTCAACTCCTCAACGTAAGAAGAAAAAAGCACTAAAGCCGCGAGGCCGGCTGAAGCAATCGCATATCCTTTGGTAACGGCCTTGGTGGTATTGCCAACCGCATCCAGAGGATCGGTTACTTGGCGCACCTCATCCGGCAATCCCGCCATCTCGGCAATGCCTCCGGCATTATCGGTAATCGGCCCGAAGGAATCAATGGCCACAATCATACCCGCCATCGCGAGCATAGTCATTGCGGCAACGGCCACCCCGTAAAGTCCGGCAAAAAGAAATGAAATAAGCATTCCGGCAGAAATTATTACGATCGGTAGGGCGGTCGCTTCCAAAGAAAAAGCAAGACCCATAATGAT
>CAYPFS010000011.1:0-6820 GCA_964410175.1 uncultured Candidatus Saccharibacteria bacterium | reverse complement strand
AATGATGTTAGTCCCGTGTCCGGTAAGAGAAGACCGGGCAATGGATTTTACCGGCCTGAATTTTTTAGAGGTATAGTACTCGGTGACCGCAGTCATAAGCGCAGTGACCGCAATGCCGGCAGCTCCAGCAATAAAGTAGGGGTTAACCAGCTCCCTCGGCAAAACCACCATAAATACAAGCCAAAGCATAATTAAGAAAAAAATCGAAGAAAAAATAAGCCCCCGATAAAGCGCGCCCATGATGGAACCCGAAGGTCCTATACGCACCCCCAGACTCCCTGCGATAGAAGCTAAAATCCCTAAGCCCCCGATGAGAAGAGGCAGGGTTATGAAAATCTCTCTTCCCGGAAAAAGCAGTGAACCCAAAAGCATCGCCGCAACCGCAGTAACGGCATAAGTTTCAAAAAGGTCCGCGGCCATGCCCGCACAGTCGCCCACGTTATCGCCTACGTTATCCGCAATCACGGCGGGATTCCGCGGGTCGTCCTCGGGAATCCCAGCCTCAACTTTTCCCACTAAATCCGCCCCCACATCTGCGCCCTTGGTATAAATTCCTCCGCCGAGTCTCGCAAACGCCGAAATTAAAGAACCTCCGAAAGCCAAGCCGACTAACGAAGCAAGATCTTGAGTGACATAATAAAAAAGGCTCACTGCAAGAAGGCCCAACCCTACTACGAGAAAACCCGTAACCGATCCACCCAAAAATGCGACCCTGAAAGCCCGTTTAAGTCCGGATTTCGCGGCCTCGGCCGTGCGGACGTTGGTGTCAACTGCGGTTACCATCCCGAGATACCCCGCAAGGCCCGAAGCGACGGCGCCGACGAGAAACCCCATCGCGGTGGCCAAACCAAAAATCCGCCAAATAACTATCGCCAGAACGAAAGCGACAATCGCAACCGTAATATTTTGGCGCCTCAAGTAAGCCCGCGAACCGTCTTTTATGGCCTCCCAGATTTCTATCTGTTTCCCCGCGCCCGTGGGATATTTTTTAATGAAATAAATTAATACAACCGCGTAGGCGATCGAAAGAAATGAAGCAATGGTAGGGAATAATAACATAGTTGTTGAAGATTACTCTTCTTTTTTCCTCTTTTTTGACTTTTTCTCTCCCTTCGGGAGATCTCCCGTAGGGAGATTTTTTGATTCTTCTGTCGAGTCGGACTTGGTTTCTGTCTTTACTGCGTCTTCCTGTTCCTCGGTGCGGGACTCGCTTATCGCCGCAATCGCTTCTTTCAACCCTTCAGCCTTTGCCTCGGGTGGTTGCTCTTCCGACTCGGCGGGCGGCGCATCTAGAGCTGTGTCAGGCGTGTCCGCAGAAACCTCTTCCGACAAAACCTCTTCTCCAGTTTTTCTCCGGGCCCTCACGTCAATTTTCCATCCAGTGAGTTTAGCGGCAAGCCGCACATTCTGCCCGCCCTTGCCAATGGCTAAAGACTGCTGATCTTCCGGAACAATCACCCGCGCTTCTTTCGTTTTTTCGTTGATTTCCACATCCAAAACCTTGGCAGGAGAAAGAGAATTAGCCACAAATTCCGCCTGATCCTCCGACCACTCTATTACGTCGATTTTTTCGCCTCCGAGTTCGTTAATTACCGTTGAAACTCTTATACCTTTCTGGCCAACAAGCGATCCCACGGGATCAACCGCCGGCTCGTGCGAAACTACGGCAACTTTGGAGCGTTGCCCGGGCTCGCGGGCAATAGATTTAATTTCAACCGTACCCGAGGCGATTTCCGGAACCTCAATCTCAAAAAGTTTTTTCAAAAGCCGCGGATGGGAACGCGAAAGGAAAATCCCGGGACCTTTAGGATTTTTTTCAACAAGAGTAATTAAAACTTTCAGACGCCCGCCCACCCGGTAGCGTTCATAAGGAATTTGCTCCTCGGGAGGAAGAACTCCGACCGCCCGTCCCAGATCCACAAAAACACTCCGCGCCTCCACCCTTTGCACCACTCCCGAAACAAGTTCTCCCTCTTTATGCTTATACTCGTCGTACATAACGTCGCGCTCAACCTCGCGGAGGCGCTGGATAATTACCTGTTTCGCGGTTTGAGCCGCGATTCGGCCGTAGATCTCATGGTACTCCAACGGAAATTCCAACTCATCCCCGAGTTTAGCCTCGGGATTAATTTTTTGAGCTTCCTCAAGCATTATGTGTTTTTCCGGATTGAAACGGATTTTCTTTCCCTCCTCTGCCGAGCCTGATGCGTCTCCGGACAAAACTTCCTCTTCTTTTACCTCGTCCTCTTGCTCTTCCCTCTTCCCTGCTCTGCTCCGTGAGGTGGCGGCTTCGTCTATCTCATGGGGTTTGCCCAGAGACTCGCCCTCGGACAGCCTTCTCATTCGTTCCTCCTCCTCGGCCTGTATCTCTTCCTCGGACTTTATCATGGACTCATCAACCACAATTTTTATCTGCCGCACGTCGGCTTTCCAAGTTTCGGGATCAAGTTTTATCCGTACGATTTGTCCACGCTTTCCGTAATCCCTTTTGTAGGCCGCGGCAAGCGCCATTTCAATCGCTTCCACAATTTTCTCTTTGGGAATCCCTTTTTCTTCAGCTATTTGCTGAATGGATTGAGTAAACTGTTTTAAATCCACAGGAGTAATTAAGATTTACGATTTTGGGTTGAAGTTACTAATTAAATCGGCCCGTTTCTACGGACCGTCACAGACACTTTTCAAGTATACTCGCTTCACTCCCCGCTGTCAATAGCCCACGTTAGGAATGGAAGGCTTGAAAATTTAGACGAATAAATAAAATGCGTCCCGATGGACATCGGGACGTCTGAATCTATTGAAATCAAGCGGCTCTATTGGTTTTGCCAAGACCACGGCATATCGCTCCGGGTCGAGAAATTCATTAGCTGCCTCTACCACGCTATGTTTCGTAACCTTTCTTAGTTCAGCCCTGAACTTGTTGAGTTTCCTGGTCACGGCGGCGACACCGCCGTTGCAGTAGTGCTCGATAATAAGTTCCGCCAAAACCTGAGGCTGGGTGATGAAAGCGTCTATGTAAGCGTCAACAATCGGTCTTGCCGTCAGCCTCATACCCTTACCCAAGATCCGTTTTAGAATCTTGAGGCCCGCTTCTCGTTCTTTGGTAGCGGGGAGTTTTATTTTGGCACGCTCAAACAAGAAATCGAGCACGCGCCCGTCGCGGATTTGCCGGATCAATTTCCTTACGGTATCTTCGGCCCTTCCTGCGCCGTCAAACGAGATCGTCGGAATCCAGATGTAAAACATCCCGTGAAATTTTGTCCTTTCGGTCCAGACCCTCGGGTGGTAGGTGCCGAGCCGCGGATCGGTATTTTGGTCGCGCAATTTGTCTTCCAGAAGAAACTCAAGGGTTTCGGCCAGAATATCGGTTGCATCATCCAACGGGTTTCCCCAAACATCGGTTGGAAAACCCATAAGCAGGTGAAAGCATTTTTGTTCTTTGTCGCCGTACTCAAATTCGTCTCTTTTCACTTCCGTAAGGTACGGTCTCGTATCGGAGGTGTCGAAAGGAATGGCAGGCGCTTCCTTTGGCGGCAAATCGCCAAAGGCTTTCTTGAGCATCCTTTTGGTTGTTTTTCTGTCCGGACCAAGAATGACGGCGCCTATATTTGAAGCAACATACTGCTCGTTATGAAACCTCTTCAGACGTTCAAGAGCTTCAGGCGCCATCAAATGATCCGGATTGCAATCCATTCTCATAAGAACCGGGTTGGTTCTGTAAATCAGGGCCTCTAGCCTTCTCGAAAGCCTATCTCCGATATCATCTTTCCCGTGAAGCGCCCACTCGGTAAGAACGGCGCTTCTCTCGGTCTGAAGAATTTCTTCGGTGATAATGGGGTTCGTCACCATTTGGGCAAAAACCGGGAAAAGATCAAGAATGTAATCGCGCCGTCTAAGCAAGCCGCAGCCATAAGAAGTACTCATATAAGTTGTCCAGATCCCAGCTTCACGCCAGTGATGACCGGAGTAAGTGCGAAGCAGGGCTTGGACCTCATCGCTAAGAAGGCCTTGGGTCCTGTTAGCGGCTATGTGTTCAAAAGTGTGGCTTCGGCCTTCAAAAACTCCAGGCGGATCGCTCGCGCCGCCGACCTTAACAAAAGCTGAAACAGTATGGGAGGCCTGATCCGGCTGATAAAAAACCGGAATGCCGTTTCTCGGGAGTCGCCAGCATTGAATGATTTTCATAAATGGCAACCTCCATTTTTCTAGGTTCTGACTAATTTATATAACTAAACCGGATCAAAGGTCAAGCCCGCACCCTTTTGTAAACCCGTCGATATTGAAGTCGAAATTCACTCATTATTGAAGTTCGACTTTAATAGCGCTTTAGGATTTATGCGCTGCGCCTCACCAAAGGCGCGGGGTCAAACCCCCACTTATTTTGCAATACAAATTTTGGACAAATAAAAAAGACGGCGTTCTGAGATGCCGTCTTGATGGGTATCAAAGATTGCCAGTGCCTAACGCCTAGAGCCTAATATTTAGTACGCTCGAGCGCGCTCAATCGCTTCCGCAAGAATCGCAACTCCCTTTACAAGATCATTCTCTTTCGAAGCAAAAGAAGGAAGAAGCCGGATGGTCGGGTTCCACAAAAATCCCGCCGGCGCAAGACGCAGACCCAGCCGCTCGCCAAACCAGATGGCTAGGTCGCGAATCTCAACTTTATGAAATTCAATTCCCCAGGCAAGCCCAAGGCCGCGGATTTCCCGCACCACACCCGAATTCGACAACGCGTCCTTGAGAAGTCTTTCTAGGACTTTCCCGAGTCTCGCGTTTTGCTCAATCACTCCATGCTCCAAAACATGGCGCAAGGTAGCTTCTACCGCAACAGCAGTAATGGGAGACCCCTGAAAAGACTCTGACTGCCGGCCGTTTCTTTCCCAATTTGCCCAACCCGGGCCCAACATAGCTGCTACCGGCATGCCGCTTCCAAAGTGTTTAGACAGCGTCACGATGTCGGGCTTCACTCCAAAATTTTCATAGCTCATTAGTTTACCAGTACGCCCCAATCCCATCTGTACGTCATCAAAAATTATAAGAGCTCCCTCGTTACGCCAAGCTTCCACCCACCAGCGGAGCGCCTCGCCTTCGGGAATAATGATCCCCCCCTCTCCTTGGACTATTTCAAGAATTACGGCAGCAACGCTTGGCCTTTCCTCTCGAAGAGTCCTTCCCATAAAATCTTTAAGGGTTTGGGAGGGATTTTCAAGAGACGCAGCCGGATACGGCGCGCGAATCACTTGGTAATCGGTTCTGGGGTAAAACTCGTAGCGTTCGGGTTTTCTACGATCAAGAAGGTTAATTACAAACCCGGTTCTGCCGTGGAATGCGCCTTCAAAACATACCACTGCCTTTCTATTCGGAAGGCCAATTTTAGACCAGTGAGCCCAGGCAAGTTTAAGAGCCGCCTCGTTAGCGAGCGCCCCTCCTTCGGTGAAATATATTCTATTCTCCGCGCCGTAAAGGGGAATGCGCGGAACAACATATTCCGCCGCGCCAATCATAGAAGTATTGTACCAATCCGTTCCGATGTCTCCGCAGGCGCCGCAGGTTCTTTTAAGGTCCCGAATCGCATCCCAGACATGAGCAAGCGACTCCCCGCCCCCGAAAGAATTTACCCCAACACCGGATGAGAAATCGTAATATTCGTTTCCGTCCGGATCGTAAACGTAAGGCCCCTCGTAGCGTGCAACCACAATGTTTGATTCAACGGTAGTACGGAATAAAAACCTTTGGGCTTTTTCCAGCCACTCTTGGGTTTTAGGTCCCGGAACTTCACGCCATTTACCTACCTCTCGGTACATTTCGAAACTCCCTCAAGGTGCTTCCTTTTAGTTAACACAAAAAAATCATAACCACAAGGGTGCGCATTGACTCATAAGTCTATTGAAGCTCGACTTCTATCAAGGTTCTATCGAGGTTGAACCTCGATAGACGAACCTCGATAGACGATTTGACCCCGCACCTTTTGTTGGCTGCGCTACGCGCAAAGTTTTACCTGCTAACAAAAGGTGCGGGGTTTGAAAAGTTAGGCGAATAGCACTATATTTACGGCATAAGATCTTTTACAAAAAGGGGCTCGCATGAAGCTCACAAGGTTAGCCATTCTCTTTCCGTTTCTTTTTGCCCTAATAAGACCCGATCCGGCAGAAAACCAAATCTGGACGGGACCAACCCAAACCGATAATCCGCGCTGGGCGACCCCGGAAGACTTTGACGGAACCTCTCTCGTCTTCTGCAGGGCGTACTACGAACAAAGTCGTTACGACCCCGACATTCCCGGATGGTACGCCGACTATCCGGGCGGAGACAACAATTTGATGGTGCGACTCGGGGAACTTACCAAGGTACGCATAAGGAAAGATAAAAATAGTAAACCCATTTACGCGGTGGTACGTCTCGATAGTCCGCTTATCTTCAATTGCCCGGTAGTCTTCTTTTCCGACGTGGAGAACATAAAACTCAAAAATAGCGAGGTGGAAAACCTTCGTCTCTATCTTGAAAAGGGCGGATTTTTGTGGACAGATGATTTCTGGGGATCGTGGGCTTGGAGCAGCTGGGAATATCAAATCCGGCAGGTTCTCCCCTCCGAACGCTATCGAATGATAGATATTACGGCGCTTCACCCGATAATGAGTCAGTTCTTTACGCTTGACGAGGTGCCGCAAATACCGAATATCGTATTTTGGTATAAAAACGGTAAAAAGCTTACCTCGGAACGCGGCGAAGACAGCAAGGAAGTTCACTTCCGGGGAATCGAAGACCCGGACAGGAGGCTTGTAGCAGTCATAACCCACAACACCGATATTGGAGAAACGTGGGA
>CAYPFS010000010.1:2044-18769 GCA_964410175.1 uncultured Candidatus Saccharibacteria bacterium | reverse complement strand
CGCTCCTTAAAACCCCTCGGTTTTAATATTTCCGCCACGGGAAACTCCCGTTTCCCGACCCCTTCCCTGCAAATGTTGCAGAAAGTTGTTACTTCCTGGATTCTTTATGAACCGTATGTTTTCTGCACCATTTGCAGTATTTCTTCAATTCCAATTTCCGCTCGACTTTCTTTTTATTTTTGCGAGTCCAGTAGTTTATGCGTTTACAAACGGAGCATTGTAATTTTATAAGGTTTGGTTGCGGCATAGCACTAGGCTTTAGGCTTTAGGCTTTAGCAAAGTCGTGCTAGAGCCTAGCGCCTAACGCCTAGTTATTTATACGCGTCCTCTTTACGCCGTTCCATAACTAAGATCTTCGGCTCCTCCCCGTTTTTCAATTCAAAGATAATACGAACCCTGCCTTTGCGGATTCTAAATAAACCTACCAGTCCTTTTAATTTTTTCAAGTTTAAGCCGGAGAACTCTTTCTTGACAATTTTTTTGATCAGTCTTTCCACCTCTATTAACTCCTTTGGAGAAAACTTCTTGAGTTGTTTATCGAGATCCGCCATGCAAGGAGCGGAGCTTTTTTAACAGGGTTCTTGCCGGGACGCCGTTCTTATAAAATTTAGTGAAGTCGACCACGGTTTCCCAAAGCTCCGTGTCTTCATCGGGCGGAGATATTTTAAAAACCGGCTCGGAACGCCGCACCACCAGAAAGGATTTACCTCTCTTAACCTCGTTAATATAGACGTCAACTCTTTCCCGGAGTTCTTTTAGCCCGATTAAGTTACGCATATTTTAAGTTTATCTTAAGGTAAACATATTGTCAATAGCAGCCAACGGCCGGAATCGAACCGGCGACCTTTCCCTTACCATGGGAATGCTCTACCTACTGAGCTACGTTGGCAAAAGGTGGGAGGCATTCATTTTCTGAGCAGTTCCAGCATTGTTTTTACAGAGATTTCAGTTTGTTTTAAAATCTCGCGTACTAGCCAGCGTGGTAAATCAGTATTATGAAGTGGTATTGACGTTTGGCGGTTTAAATCCTGCGGGTGTTGTAGTCGGATGTGGCTACCGCTTTGTCTTACGATTTTAAACCCCGCTTTAAGCAGGGCAGAGAGGAGTTCTTTAGGTTTTAAAGCCGGCAGAATACTCATGCCACAGGTGAAAGGATCCTGGATCGAGACGGAAGCTTTCCTACCAGTCGTTTTTGGTCGTCAATTATTATCTTTCCTTTCTCTAAAACACAATCGCAGTATAATTCTATGGCATCTTTGGCCATTTTTTTGGCCTCTACTAGTGTTTTCCCGAAAGTTACTACACCCGGCAGGCTCGGCACCTTTACCAGATAAGCCTTATCTTTTTTGTCCCACCATATAATGATGTTGTAGGTGCCATTTTTGGTTTGAATAAGCAGTGTTTTTTTTGTCATAAACTAATTATAGCGTTTCGGTTTTAAATTACAATAGACCGAATTAAGGTCGATGGGCGGGGAGAGACTTGAACTCTCGTGGTCTTGCGACCGCTAGCTCCCTCGTCCCCCCGCTAATGCCTCCGAGAGGATTCGAACCTCTAACCCTTTCGGGGTACGGTTCTAAGCCGTACGCGTATTCCAGTTCCGCCACGGAGGCATTAGCGGGGGATAAACCAGCGCTCTTCCGGTTCCGCCGCCCGCCCTTTGGGGCGAGACTCGCTTGGCTGAGGCGGCCTGCCCGTCGAGCTCGGCTCGACCCGCCACTAGAGCATGTTCGGAAACCCACTTCCGTAGCGAAATCGCAGAATTTCGAGCGAGCCGCCCCGGCGGAAAGCGAGATGTATCGGTTGATACATCGAGCTTGAGCCGTTGGACGGCGCAGCCGAAATTCTGCGATTGCAGCAGGATACGGGGTTTCCGAACATGCTCTGGTAAATTCTATCCAAAATCGGTTCCAAAATCAAATGCGCCCCGACGGACATCGGGACGCATTTGATTTTGCGGGTCGTGTTATGTGTATCGTGAATCGTGGTACGCGGCGCTTACGGTATCACTCTCGGGCAGCCGTCAAAGAAATTACAGAGTATGGTAACAATCCCCCAAGCCGCAGACATTATGAAGAGTCCTACAATGCCCCAAATCATGGCTCGTCTGCCTTGTTGAAGTTTTTGTTCGTTTCCCTGACTTCCGATTACGTACTGTATGACTCCCCATAAAAATATTACGGTCGCCAATACGAAAAGCAGGGTTATCAGAGGAGCTAAAAGCTCGGTCCTAATTTTATCAAGAAGCCCTTGAACCGTATTCATCCCGTTAGAGACAGGTCGCGGTCGGATTGCTACCTGCCGTAATCTTAGTTTATAACCCCCTCTCCAATACCATTTGGAGTTGATACCCGCGAGCCGCAACCGCGGTCTCTAACGGGATCCATGGCGTTTAACGATACTAGAATTAGATGCTAAGGCGTTTGAGGACCCCCCGGTATGTTGAAACCGCCCACTCCGAAGTAATCGAGCAGTATTTGTACAATTCCCCAAGTGGCTGCCATAACCGCGAGTCCGATAATGCCCCAAGTCATAATGGCCTTGGCTTTATTGCGTTCAGCCTCGTTCTCGGCTTTAGACACAAACTGAATCACGCCCCAAAGAAAGACTACCGTCGCTATCACGAAAAAAAGGCCAATGATTAACTCAAAAGTATCGACTATATTCCCTATAATTATATTTGGCGAGGGCTGGGCAGAGGCCGCAAGCGGCATTAAGGAAGAACCGAGCAAAAGGGTAGGATAAAATCTAAATATTTTTCCTGTCATAAGTTAATTATTAGCGACTGGTTACTGGTTATTAGACTCTCGACCTTTTAAAGGTTTTTTGCAAAATTAACCACGACGTTGACCAGGGTTGTTGCCCCGACCACTACCGCCGTGCCTATCAAAATCCAGAAAAACATTTTTCTCGCGTTCGTAAGCTCCTGTTCTTTCCCGGCTGATCCAGCGCTGATAAATTTGAGTCCGGCAAAGATAAGCGCCAAGGGCGCGAAAACCAAAGCAATAAGCCTTAGAGCTTCGGCCACACGGTTAATAAGGTCTAAAAAGCTCTCTGAACCAATGGGGTTCTCGACCACCTCGTCGGCCAAAGCTAAAGGCGCTATTCCTATTATAGCATAAATAAGGCACCCCTGCAAGAGGGCTATCCACAGCCTTTTAGAACGTGTAGGAAAAAGATTTCCGTACACGTTCTTAGAGATCAACCAATTCATTCGTAACAACGTAGAAGTTAATAAGATATATGAAAAATGCGGCTGAATAATAATCCATATTTAAATTATACTAAAATTTTTAAAACTCGGCGTGAATGTGATCAATGTTGAAACTGGAGCAGGGAACGGCCGCTCCTCTGAGCTCGCACTGGACGTTTCGGCCCCCTTTTCTACGTAGTGCATTTTCAAGATTGGAATAGGCATTGGCGCTCGGCGTTTGTGGAATAAGATCGACCGCCCTTCCCTCGTAATGAGCGGAGCCTTGGCTGTGCGAACCTGTGGTTAAAGAAGTTATGGTATATGTTAGGCCGTCAGAACGCATAGAAATCAAGGCGTTTAACATATTGAGATTGAGTCTCGCCTCCGGTTTGAACTGACAGAGGGAAGAAGCAGTGCAGCCGCTAAAACAAACGGGGAGCGGTTGGCTGCTGGCTGCTGCGCGAAGCGTACTGCAAGAATTTACCCCTCCGCAGGAAGCAGACCCTCCGCATAACTGGAAAGCCACAAGCACTCGGGCGGCAGCTTCCACAGTAGGGGCCGGAGGAAGGGAGGTCGGAGTGGGACTTGGAGGAGGTAGAGTCGGGGTAGGGGGCGCTTCGGTGGGTATGGCGGGAATTAAAGAGCAATCAATGGTATTCCATGGCCGGCCGAGGAGCTTTGCGGGTTCCCCGCTGCCTAGAGCCTGTCCGGCCAGCACCTTTATTATAACATCAATAATAATCCATGCCAAGAATACTATGGCAAGTCCGATAAAGGTATTTCTCAAAATCTTTTGGCCCTTCTGAAGCATGGGCATATTGCCCCCTCTCCCCGGAACCATTATCAGGAAACCCCCGTAAGAAAGCATTAAGATCGCAAGCGGTATGACGATTCCAGGCGTGTATGGGGGAAGGCCCCAGATAAATTTAAGAATATTCTGCCCGAGTTCGAAGGCGTGGCAGGGCGTGCAGACCGGCTCTCCTTCGCCTCCTCCGCAAGGAACCAAGCCCTTCGCAGTTGCTTCAAGGGGGGTTAAGGCCGAGGAGGCGAGAAAGACAATAAGGAGGATTAGAGGCAAGACTTTTGTCATAGGACTGAAGAGAATGATACACGATACACATAACACGATACACGATATGTATCTCGCGGCTTGTGCTACGTGTCTTGTGTTTCGTGTCTCATGATACGCGCATCGTGATACATAATTTGGGGCCAGGGCGAAAAAATTTTGGAGAAATTATGGCAGAAGTAATTTCATTTCCGCGCTTAACCTATTTATAGCTTCTTTGGGGGTTAGACGCTTCGTCACCACTGATTCTACGGCTTCCTTGAAAAGCAGTCCAGCGGCTTTTTCCTCCGGGACCGGAAAGCCCCGCGCGATAAGAGCCTGACGGATATAAATTTCAAGGTCGGGGCTTTGGGGCCCTGCTTGAATGAGATCCCGTCGGGCCGGAGAGTGACCGGATTTTTCCAAATAAGGCTTGGTCCCTTCGCCCATTGCAAGAAATAGGATGAACTGCCAGGCCTGAACGGGATTTTTAGAGAACTTGTAAACCGTCGGGAAAAAGTAATTTCCGTAAACTTGTGGAGTTCTCGCGTCTTTTCTTTGCGGAAACGGAGCAATGCCGAAGAAAAGATTGGGGTTTTTGGCGCGAACTCGCCTAACGTCTCGAGGAAAGCCTAAGGCCATGGCCGCTTTTCCTTCGGCAAACATATCAAGAGAATTAGGAAGACGATCGTTCCAGGAGAAATTACTCCCGCCCTCGTTAAAAGAGGCGTAGAAATTAAGAGCTTCTTCCGAATTTTTCGAGAGAGCCGGGGCGCCGGTTTTTCGGTCAATAATCGGATCCCCATATTGGAAGATCAGGGTTGATAGGAGTTCAAACGCGTGTTCAATATTGCCAAAGGCCCCGAAAGCAAAACCGGATCGGGTTATGTCTCCTGCCGGAGTTTTTTTAGTGAGTTCGCGGGAAGTTTGGGTTACCTCGTCCCAAGTGCGGGGCGTCTCGGCAATACCAGCCGCATTGAAGATGTCTTTATTGTAAAAAAGAGCCGGCGTATCGAGGTAGAGTGGGAGTCCAAAGATCTGGTATTCTTGGCCTGCCCCGTACCGCGCTTGCTCTGATGCGGGACCGACCAGGTCTTGAAATGCTAGGTCGGCAAAGTACTTTTCAAAGTCATTAACAAAAAAATTAAAAGAGTTTTGGGGGAGCGGGGAAATTTTGTCTTTATGTTTCGTAATCCAGGAGCTTTTCAGCAAAAAAATGTCCGGTCCCTTGCCTGCGGCGAGCCTGTTAACGAGAGTTTCTTCGTAAGTTTCGGGGCTAAAACTTGAGTAATTGACGGTGATATGCCGATTTTGGGCAGTGAATTTATTTATGGTTTCGTTAAAGAATCTTTCGTCTTCTACTCCCCAAAATTCAAGGGTAGCTGGTTGGGGGCGGAGGGGTTTGCGTCCCACGCCGGAAATGATCAAGACCGCTACTATAATTATAATCCCCAGGGCGACAAAAAGCACGAGTTTTATACGGTTCATCCCGTTAGTGACAGGTCGCGGTCGAATCGCTCCCTGTCATAACTTTAGTTTATAACCATTTCTCCAATACCATTTGGAGTTGATACCCGTTAGCCGCGACCGCGGTCACTAACGGGATTCATCCTGTTCCCTACTAATTACCAATCATTACTAATCTACTAATTTCGGATTAGTATATTGGTAACTATAAGTAATTGGTAGGGCCTCATACGCGCTTTATAAACATTAGTCCGTAATGGTGCGAGCCCGCTTCAAATTCTTTCTCAAATTCGAATCCCGCTTTAAGCGCAAGGTTTTTGGCGGTCTCCTTTTTAATGCGAAGATTCACAGGGGGTCCGAGTGGAGCGGGTGTTTCGTCCCATTCTACTATGGCGAGCTTTCCGCCTTCGCGGAGTATGCGATAGGCCTCTTGTATCACTACGTCTTTTTTTTCGGCTTGAAAAAGAACGTTGGAAATAACCGTAAAATCAATAAAGCGGCCCTTTATTTTAGAGCCGCCGGGCATTTCCAGATTTCCCCAGACGGTTTCGATGTTTAAAATATTTTCGACCTTGGCTCGGGCCCGTATTATATCCAAAGTCCCTTTTTGAATGTCAATCGCGTATACCTTTCCATCCCCTCCCACCACCCGTGCCATGGGAATAGTAAAATAGCCGTGTCCCGCGCCAAAATCGGCCACGTGATCTCCGGGTTTTAGATCAAAGTAGCGGACAATTCGTTCCGGTTCCAGAAAGGTGTTAGCGGCAGTCATATCCTTGAGAGTATTCAGAAACCCCATATTCTGCACCTTCGCAAAGAAAGAGGGCTTCTGAACACTCTCTATTTTACCTTACTGCGTAAAAAAGTAAAAGTACCCACATCCCGAAAACGCGATCGAGGTGTTTTGCCGAGAAAACTATTAAGGAGGCCGTTGGATAAAGCCGGGGTTAGATAGGGGTTAGCGTGAGGCCGTATCTAGACGCGTTTGAACCAGGCCAGGCCTGGTTCAAACTAGTATATGAGTTTTCTTGAACCAGGCCTGGCCTGGTTCAGATTAGTCCGCTATTGACACTTGAAGCGCCGATTGCTACCATTCTTGTAGGAATCAGTCGCGTTGTTCACAGTTTTTCTGGATAAAAGCAGCTGATTAGTTGTTCCATGGGGTACGGACATTTCCAGCGCCGCCTAGACCTTGGCCAGCCGTTTAATCCCGTATTGCAGGCACCGGTAGCGCTTGTCGACGCTTTTATGAATGCTGTAATCCTTACACATTAATTTATGCCAAATCTGGAACAACAACTTACGCCGCAGGAGAAAGAGCGATACGAAACCCTGAAAAAGGGGAAAGAAAATATTTTTGTATTCGATGATTCGTTCGATTCACGCCCCTATCTTTCGCTGAAAAGGCAGCTTGAGCGGCTTGAACGGTTTCCTCAAAGCCCCCAAAGGAAAGCTGAAAAATTCTTAGACATCTGGGAGGACATGCTTACTGCGCCGGAGAGGGCTAACGTTCTACGTTTTCCGGCTTTTGCGGCCGCGGAGCTATTTGAACGTTCGTTTAGGTTCTTAAAAGAACCCATAACCGAAGAATTAAAAGAAAGGATAGCAAGGCTCCAGGTGGATGAGGTGGCGTATAATGCCAACCAAGAATTGGGAAACGTTTACAAGGGGATGTGGGCTTATTATTTGAGTCCGGACTATAAACTTGGGGAAGACGGAGAAAGAATAAGGGGGGAGCTTCGAAGGGCCCTTGTTAAAGTTGCGGCAAAGGAACCCGGAATCCGGGCCAAACTTGAGCGCTTATCGCTTTTTGTCTCGTCCGGAGGAGAGCTTACGCAATTTCCTAAGGGGGACGAAATTCAGTATTTTGCCAAACTTTACGCCGAGGACGAGCGGCCTTTAGCACCGGAACTCCGCGGAGTCCTTGTGCACGATATAGAAAAAAGGGGAAGGGGCGGCGCTGGAGGATTTGAAACCGGAATCCCCATGCCTCCGCACGTGCGTCTCTACACCTTTGAAAATAACTGTCTCCCGACCCCGAGAACGCTTGATCAAGAGCGAGTGGAGTTTTATATGAGTAACGACCCACTTGTACTGGGCGAGGAGAGGGACTTGGAAATTGTCGCCGACCGTCTTCCCCGGCCCATTTTACTGCATTGGATAAATCGTTTAACTCCGGTGCGCCTTAGCGCTGAATATCGCGGGGCCCAGCAAGACAAGCGTTGGGAACTGAGGAAAAGGGCAGTGGATGAATTTACGCGGGATCTCTTTAATTTCGATTCTGAACTTTGGAGAAAATTGTCGGAGGAGCTGGATGGAATCGCGGTTCTCGCGATCCAGGAAAAATTAGCGAGATATAAGTCCGAGGGGAGGCCGCTGTATCTTGCTTTTGCCATTGGGTTTCATCTGGAAAAGTTAGGGGAAGAGGGCTCTCGTTTAGCCGTCCGAAAACGCAGAAAAAAACACGGGGCCAGAGGAGGTCAAGATTCGAACCGGAATTAGATTGAGAAGCTCGGAAACGAGAAGATTTCAAGGCACGACGACTAAAATGTGTCAGAAGGAGAAGGCATTTTAATTTACCTTATCACTTTTCACGATCGTGAAAAGTGATAAGGTAAATTTCAAAATCGCTCCTCGAATACTCCGCATACCCCACGGTTAAAGCGTGGTTATAGACGCCACGGCGTCTCCGCCGTCAAGACGCATTATACGAACGCCCTGGGTTGCTCTGCCCAGCGTGGGTATAGAAGCGAGTTGGGTACGAATAACCTGCCCTTTGCGGGATATGGCGATAAGTTCTTGTTCATCTTTTCCGACAATCTCGGTGCCTATGACGTTTCCGGTTTTGGAGGTAATCTTGGCGCATTTGATTCCCGATCCTCCGCGCCGCTGACGTTTGAATTGTTTAATAAGAGCCTGTTTCCCAAATCCATTTTCCGTAACGACGAGCAGTTTTGGATTTTGTGCTTTGGATTTTGTGCTTTCGATAACATCCATCCCTACTACTTCATCGCCCTTCCTCAAGCGCACCGCGCGGACTCCGGCCGCGGTACGCCCCATGGGCCTGACATCTTTTTCCGAGAACCGAATGGCTTGCCCCTTGCGAGTTGCAAGAATTAGTTCATCCGCCCCTTGCGAGAGCTTCGCCCAGCGGAGTTCATCATCTTTACGCAAATTAATGGCAATGAGTCCGGAGCGGCGCACGTTTTCAAAAGAAAGCGCATCCACCTTTTTTATTACGCCCTGTTTCGTAGCCATCACTATAAAGCCTGCTTTTCCACGGTTTGATTTTTCAACCGCGAGAAAAGAAGTTACATTCTCATCGGTTCCTATTGAAATAAAGTTAAAAATTGCCTTGCCTTTGGAGACGCGCGTTCCCTCGGGAATTTCATAGGCCCGCACTTGGTAGACCTTGCCGGAGTTGGTGAAGAAAAGGAGATTGGCATGGGTATTGGCAGTAAGCAAATGTTCCACCATGTCCTCCTCTTTGGTTTCGATTCCAATTAGTCCTTTTCCGCCGCGCTTCTGAATTCGATAGGCTTCGGGCTTGATTCGCTTGATGTATCCGCCGCGGGTCAAAACCACCACTGCTTCTTCCTCGGGGATCAAGTCCTCGTCGGAGAGTTCCCGAGGAGAAGTTTTAACCACTCTGGTTCTTCGCTCGTCTCCGTACTTTTCTTTTGCCTCGCTCAGTTCCCTTTTAATTACTTCCAGAATTTTCTGCGGATCTTTCAGGAGCGCCTCGAGATTCCTCGCAAGCGCGGTTTTTTCTTTTAGCTCTTGTTCTATTTTCTGTCTTTCGAGTCCCGCAAGAGTCTGCAGTTTCATCTCGAGGATGGCCGTCGCCTGAATTTCGCTCAATCCGAACTTTTTAACCAGATTTTGGTGGGCTTCATCTTTGTCTTTTGATCGTTTGATTGTTTCGATGATTTTATCAATGTGATCAAGCGCCTTTTTCAGCCCCTGCAAAATGTGGATTCTTTCTTTGGTTTTTTGAAGATCGAATCTGGTGCGCCGCGTAACCACTTCGTTGCGGTGCTTTAGAAATTCTTCGAGCGCCTCGGCGATGGAAAGAACTTGAGGCTGGATTCCGCCGGTCAAGGCGAGCATGTTGAGATTAAAATTTTTTTCAAGGTCGGTATGTCTGTAAAGATTATTCAAAACTTTTTGCGGATGCGCGGATTCTTTGAGTTCTATTACGATTCGCAGGCCGTCTTTGTCCGACTCGTCCCGAATGTCGCGTATTCCTTCGAGGCGTTTATCCGTAACGAGATTTGCCATGGTTTCGATGAGTTCGGATTTATTCACTTGGTAGGGGATTTCGGTAATGACAATTTGGGCGCCCCTCTTGACTTCTTCGATTTCTGCTTTTCCTCGGGTCAAAATCGCGCCGCGCCCGGTGGCGTAAGCAAGGCGTATAGATTTTTCGTCAAAAATAATTCCGCCGGTGGGAAAGTCCGGTCCTTTCACGAATTCCATGAGATCTTCCGCGCTCGCTCCGGGGTGGTCGGACAAGTAGATCAGGGCATCCACAAGCTCCCCAAGATTATGGGGCGGAATGTTAGTTGCCATTCCAACGGCGATGCCGAGGGTTCCGTTTAAAAGGAGATTCGGCAGAGAGGCCGGAAGTACGGTTGGTTCTTGCCGCGTGCCGTCGTAGTTGTCTCGAAAATCAACCGTCTCTTTTTCAATATCGCGAAGAAGTTCCGAGGCAAGACGCGACATACGCGCCTCAACATAACGCATGGCGGCCGGAGCGTCGCCGTCGATTGAGCCCACATTGCCTTGGCCTTCCACCAGGGGATACCGCAGAGAAAAGTCCTGGGCCATGCGGATCAGGGCATCGTAAACTGCAATATCGCCGTGAGGATGGTATTTTCCCAGGGTGTCACCGACTATAGCCGCGCATTTTCTGAATTTCGCCGCATGCGTCAAACCCATCTCGTGCATGACGTATAAAATCCGGCGGTGAACCGGTTTCAAGCCGTCTCTTGCATCCGGAAGCGCGCGGGCAATTATCACCGACATCGCGTAGTCAAGATACGACTCGCGCATTTCTTCGGTGATTTCTCTAGGTTGTATTTTGTCTATTTCGACCATTAGTTCTTAGTTTCAAGTTTTTAGTTTTAGTTATCAGTTATAAGTTTCAGTTAACTAAAACTATAACTAGAAACTTTTAACTAAAACCAACAACTAATAACTGTGAACGTGATCATTTAAGAAGGGCGCGGGATAAAGATTTAAAATTATCCCCCAAAACTTTTATCGATTCTACAATTCCGCTAAGAGGCCCCGGAGTGTATTCCGGAGAACCGGCTTGGGCCTGCTCCGTAGTGGACGCCCTACGTTTTACTACTGGGGCTTGTCCCGTATCGTGCCGGAGGTTCTGGCGCGGGGTTACCTGGGTTTTCGCGGCAGGCGAAGAGACTTGTCCTAGGCTTGTTAAAGGAGTTGGAGTCAGGCGCGAAGTTACCGAGGCGGTCCATAGGGAAAACATCCCGACGGCCGTAATAAAAAATAAAACTCCCGCAAGAAATCGTCTTGTTCCCTCCGGCAGATGCCGGATATCTTGCAAAAATTTTATTAAAAGTTTCACGTTGGACGAATATTTATGAATCCCGTTAGTAACAGGTCGCGATCGCATCACGACCCAGGGCGAAGCGTTATTCGACAATTAACTTTAATGCTCTTTATGAGGGTTGAGCCCGCGAGGCCGCGACCGCGGTCACTAACGGGGTGAAAACTAAGCCGGTTTTAAAACCACCACTTCCGTTTTTCTCTCCTCTCCCAGATCTTTTTTCTTCACCGTGAATTTTTCCTGCGCCTCTGCCTTCCCTGTTCCCATTTCTTTGAGAAAAACTTCGGGACCGTCGAGTTTCACCGAAAGTCCCGGAATTTTATAATGCATGGGAATTACGCATCTTGGCTCGATTTGTTTGACGACTCGCGCCGCTTCTTTTCCGTCTATGGTATAGACGCCCCCAACCGGTATAAATAAAATATCTGCGTCTCCAATTTTTTCCAAAGTTTCATCTCGCATTTCCCCTTCTCCAAAATCTCCCAAGTGCACGAGCCGCAGGCCTTCAAGTTCCAAAACATAGACCGTGTTCATACCCCGTTCCTTGCCGCCGGATTTGTCGTGAAAGGTTTCAATACCTCGGACGTAGACCCCTTTAGTTTCGTATTCCCCCGGACCTGAAATTAAAAATGGTTCGCCCGTTGGCGCATCGGTGTTGGCATGATCAAAATGCCCGTGGGTTATGAGGCTAACGTCGGCCCGAAAGCGTGGAGGAGTTAGACCTATTTCTTTGGCAAACGGATCGATGACTATTACGAGTTCGCCCGACGTTACCTTAAAACATGCTTGTCCGTACCATTGGATGACCATAATACTAAACTAAATATCAAATTTCAAAATCCAAAACTTTGAATTCTATGTTTTAAACTGGGTGCCATTCCGCCCAGATCGGCTGGGTCCAGAATAACACAACTTCGGGCGTCTTGCAATTTTCACTAAACTGCTTTATGCTTTCCTTCATGACCGTAGACCAAGATTCAAATAATGATGGCCTGGGAGACAGGCCTCAAGCGGGCATAGGAACCATTAACCGACGCGAGGTTTTCGAGGGCTTGCTTAAACACAAATCGAGGCCCCTTCTTCTTAAAATCGGAGATATGGTGGAGGGGAAGATTTTGGAGCGGGACGGCACCAGGTTTTTTCTTGATCTCGGGCCGTGCGGTACGGGGATTATTTTTGGAAGAGAGTACTACGCCGCGCAGGATATTTTAAAAAGCGTTAAGCCGGGGGATGCGCTTCTGGCAAAAGTCGTCGAAACGGACAACGAAGAGGGGTATATCGAGCTCTCCTTAAAAGAGGCGGGACAGGAGAGAAGCTGGCTGGAGCTCAAGAAGAAAATGGAAGCCGGGGAGGGGTTGAACCTCGCGGTCATTGAGGCAAATCGTGGGGGATTGATTCTTGAGGCGGAGGGAATAAAAGGTTTTCTGCCGGCCTCCCAACTGTCCAGCCAAAATTATCCCCGAGTAGAAGGCGGGGATAAAGAAAAGGTTTATGAGGCGCTGCGGAAGTTCATCGGCCAAACCCTCAACGTGAAAATTCTTGATATTGATCCCGGGCAGGGCAAACTCATTTTTTCCGAGAGAGGAAAAGGGGATGAAGCGGTAAAACAGGCCATCCTCCAGTATAAAATCGGAGACGTGGTTGAGGGCGAAATTACCGGCGTGGTAGACTTCGGGGCGTTTATGAGGTTAACCCCGCACCTTTTGCGCACCGCAAAAGGTGCGGGGTTAAACCCTGCCGACGCTCCGCAGTCTGCGCGCGAGGCCCGGCAGTCGTCCGAAGGGGAGCAAGTTACAGCTAATCTTGAGTCGGTTCGAGAGAGCCCGTCAATCGAAGGACTTATTCACATTTCGGAAATCGATTGGATGTTAATTGAAAATCCGCGCGAGGTTTTAAAACCCGGGGACAAAGTGAGGGCCAAAATTATTGACATTCAGGGCGATAAAGTTTCGCTTTCTTTAAAAGCCCTTAAAGAAGATCCTTGGACTAAGCTTTCGGGCAAGTACCGCAAGGGCGATTCGCTGAAAGGAAAAGTTACCAGGTTTAACCCCTTTGGCGCCTTTGTGGAAATTCCGGTGGAGGGTAATCTTCAGGTTCAGGCCCTGGTTCATATTTCCGAATTCGGGACCGAAGCCAGGATGAAAGAGGCGCTCGAACTCGGCAAGGAATATGAGTTTAAAGTAAAGATGCTGGATCCGCAGGAGCGGCGAATGTCTCTTGCCCTTGCCCAGTAATACCCCGCACTATTCCACTGAGGCGGGAAAGTGCGGGGCTCCGCTCACTACGTTCGCTCCGCAACCCCACGATGAGGTATTGAGGGATAAAGCCGGTAGTGAACCGGAGGTTCTACTATTGGGTTGATATGCTGGGCTTGCGGTAAATCCTCAATAGTGGAAAATCCAAATTTCAAAATTCAAATTCCAAAACAATTTTATAAATTATAATTTGGAAAATTATAAACCTGTTTTGGATTTTGGGCTTTGTGCTTTGGATTTTCCGCTGCAAAGTAGCGGTGCAGGCCTTACCCCCTTTTACCCCCCTTTCCTCCGCTCATGTAGTCTCCCAAGGCGACTACGACGAGCAGCGCGAGTAAAACCCCAAGAAGCAGGAGAACCCCAAAAGTTCCCAAAGCCGGCAGGGCCTCTTTAACTTTTGCCATAAGGCCCTCTTGAACCGTTTTGCCCTGTTCCTGGATGCGTCTTCGCTCTTCGTCGCTGGGCGGAGGGGCGTTTTCTAACTCGTGTTGTAAATTGACCAAAAGTTCCCGCGCGTCGTTTAACCAGCTTACGGCATTGCCGGAAAGATTTAGCTCCTCCATTTTTTTTCGCGCCGCATCCTCGTCTTTATCCAAGAGAATCCCCGGAAGATCCTTTTTTAGTTTTTCAAAAAGTTCGGGCTGGTAGAGTGCTAGGTCTTTAAATCCCGAACGTGCAATCTTTGGCAGAACTATATCAAGCCATTCGGAGAGATTCTCCTCAAGCATTTTTCTTAAGTCAACCTTGCCTCCGGGCGGAATTTCTTTTAGCGCCTTCGTAACCAGGGGCAGGAGGGCCCCAAATAGTTCAATTGGATTTTCACCGATGGCAGAAGCCATACGTTCCACGGCGGGCCTTAATTTCGAAAGCAACGCCATAGCTCTTTCTTCAAAGTTCGGGGAGCCAAGAGGTGGTCGCGGGGCTCCCGGCATCGGCGCGGCGGCTCCTGGTATGGGCGCGGCGGCTCCGGGGGGTAGCATTTCAATCGCGGAGAGAAGGGTTTGGTAATCAAGGCCTGGCTGTCCTTGGCTTCGGGGGAGGATAATCATCTGTCCTCGTATAAGCACGGCCCCGGGCGCGACTGTTTTTACTCTTGCGTATAGCCCCTCAAGGTTTTTCGAGGAAGATATGGCAAAACTCTTGTTGTCTTCGTCCCAAGTCACCCAGCTTTCGTAGCCTGAAATCCTTATTGCCGGGAATCCCGAGGGAATCTGTCCGAACCGTTTTTTAACGCCGCCTTCCACCCTCGTCTCAACCGTGTTAAATAAGACCCTTCCCAGTTCCGGAGTTGTGAACTTGATGCCCTCCTGCTTCATTCTTTCGTGCGCCTGTTTTATATTCTTCATAGAACGTTCCGCCAGGCGCCTCGCTTTCTCGGTAATATCCCACATGCTTACCGGTTCTCTGACCACCTTGCCGTCCCGGGTTACTTCTTTATATTTCACCACTTCCCTGCGGGCCGCTTCTTGTTCTTTGCGGGCGGCCGCTTTGATTTTGGGGCTGGCTTTTTTATTTCCAAATACGCCCGGGCGGTAATTACGATAAAGAGGACGATTACCCGAATCCCACGAGTGATCCCTAAACATTTTGACGAGATAACTAAGGGGAAGTTCTTTATATATTCCGTAGAGCGCGTGCCAGGATTTATCTGCGAAAAATTCGGCGTTCGCCACCTCGGGATAGGAGAGATTGTCAGTCTCGGTAACAAATTTAACGAAGTTATCGAGCCATTTTTCTTTTTTGAGAAGTCCGGCCGCGACGAGAGTCTCATAAATTTGCTGTGTGGCTGAAGAGGGTTTGGCCGGTTTCTTTTCTCCGTGATCCGAGAAGAAAATAGAGCCGTCGGGCGTTATGGTCGGGTACTCGTAAGGACCGGTGTCAATATGCAGTGCCCCGGGAATGGTTCTGCCCTTTTCCACCATCTCGACAAACCTTGCTTTTATCCCGGCAATTTCAAGAAGATAAAGCCCGGCTTGAGCGTCAAGATCGGGTTTTAGCCACAAATCAAAGTAGCCGGTCTCGTTCCGGTATTCGGCTCCATGAGTTACGAGTTTCTCGATTCCCTGCGCCTTCGCCTCTTTCAGCACTTCAACTATTCGTTTAAAATCTTCCAGGCGTTTGTCGCCGGGAGCTGCTTCACCGTTGCCAGGTTGTGGGTTGAAAGTTGGCATAGCACTAGGCTTTAGGCTTTAGCAAAGTCGTGCTAGAGCCTAGCGCCTAATTATCTTGTTCCGGCCCTTATTTTTCTGCTGTTTGCCGCGGCCTTTGGTTTTTTCTCCTTCTTCTTTCTCTTCTCCTCCCCCTTTCTTTTTAGCCGGTTGGGTCTTGGTGTCGGGCTCTTCCAGTTCTCGGGGAGTAATGAGAATCTTGCGTTTCGCCATTTGCTCAAACCTTTGGGTTAATTCTTCGTCGGAAGTTAACCCCAAGGCCACCTTAGCAAGATTTTTAATATCCTTCAATTCCTTTTTAAGGAATTCTTCGTTAAGGGGGCGTTTGGCAATTCTTGATTTAAGATCCTGGAGCCGGCTAAGAACTATCCCCATGGTCACGTTGCTTTTCTTTTTTTCTTCCTCTACGTCTAGAGGAGCCGCCCCTTTTATTGTTTCTGGAGGAATCGTCTCGCCTTTTTCATCCGTTTCGGCGGCGTATCCCACATCAAGAACTAGGTTGAATATAGTTATTAGTAAGTCAACCTCTTTTTCTACGTCTTGAATCATATACTCCTGTTTGATTCGTAGAGACTCCTTTTGTGAAATTTCAACATCAGTTCCTGTTTTCTCCGACCTCGGTCCATACGTCTCCTCCGGTTTTACGCGAAGCGAAGGCATCTCGCCCGTGCGTTTTTTATATTCTTCCCATTCCGCTTGTTCTTCCCAATCTCCCCTTCTCATTCCTTCGCTTCTTTCGTCCTGCCTTTCTTCTTTGGCCGGGGGCCCGCCCTCTAGCCGTAGCCCTTCTTTTTTTCGCTCCTGCCTTTTTTGCCACTCCGAAAAAATATTTTTACCTCCGAGCCGAACGGCTTTAAGATTAAAATCGTAAGCCAGTGATTCTAAAGGCCCGAGTCCGGCTTTTAACACCCCCGTTTCTCTTTGGAAGGAGCGAATTTCTTGATCGAGAGTTTCCCGGTATTTCCTGACCTCCGTGGGGTTTTGCAAAAACCATTCGAGATTTTCCTCGGGAAGAA
>CAYPFS010000010.1:1589-2034 GCA_964410175.1 uncultured Candidatus Saccharibacteria bacterium | reverse complement strand
TCTCATCCCAAATTTTACGCGACGCGGATTGGCGCGGATCGCTTTCATCCGGACGCTCATCGTAAAATTTTTCCCGCACCTCCTCGGCGTTCGAAGGAATGTCGTTTAGTATCTTTAGGATGTCTCTCCGCGCGTTAATTTGCCGTTCGTATGATCGGATAAGAAAGCTTGTCTGGTCAAGGGTTCTTAAAAGGTCTCTTGCTACCGATTCGTACCAGCGAGCCGTGTCTTCTTTCTCGACTTTGAGAGGCGGATAGAGTCTTGCTATTTTTGCCTCGGCTTGCCTCCTCACCGGGTTTTTTCTTAAAATCGCGGCAGCTTCTCTGAGCGCGGGAAACATACCAGTTACGCCGCGAAAGTCGTATCTCCCGATAGTTCTTGCGAGTTCGGCCGGATCAACTTTTCCCTTAATGAGTCTCTGATATTTTTTTATTTCCGTTTGGAT
>CAYPFS010000010.1:0-1579 GCA_964410175.1 uncultured Candidatus Saccharibacteria bacterium | reverse complement strand
CTCGCGAGAAGACATTCTTTCTTCAATTTCACGTTCAATTTCGCCTTGGGCAACAAGCTGTCGGATTTTTTCCAAAAAAACCAGGTTTTTTGGATTAAATGGGAGTGGCAGCCAGCGGCGGTAAGAAAGATAGGTAAAGCGGCCGGCGTCTTCGGGCGCGGTGATTTTATAGAGAATAAAAGCGGCTTTTTGGGCTCTGGAGAGTTTAGAAAATCTTTCTTTTTGTTCTTCAAGCATGCGTCTGTCTTTGCCCGACCAGATCTCATCGCGGTAGAGGTCCGAGACTATATTTAAGAGTCTTATCGCTCTTTCTCTTGCCGCGTTCGCGGTGAGAAGTTCGGGTTCCGACCCGCCCCACTCGCGGCGCAGCAAGTAAGATTCAACGGATCTCGCATTTTCCTGCAGTAATCCATGCGTTCTTATAAGATCCAGAGCAAGTTGTTTTTCGGCAGACTTGGTTTCGGAATCCGCCTCTTCCAAGGAACCCGACTTGAGGGCTTCGAGGCGGCTTACCAGCGTCGTGCGGTGTTTTGGCTCCAATCTTTCTCTAAAAAGTCCCAAACCGATTTCCAAAAGCTCCGGTTCTTCCTGGAGAAGAAGCTGGGTTTCGAGCTCCTCCCTTTTAGCGGCGAGTTCAGCCTTCCGTTTTTGGATTTCGTCATATGATTTTCCGTAAACTCCTACACCGCTGGCGATTTTATCTTCATCGTACTGCACCCAGCCGAGTTCCCGCTCAAGATAATTTTGGGCGGCTTTTTGCGAGAGGGCTTGCACCGCTTCGGCAAAAGTTCTTTCGAGTTTTCCTTCGCGTCTTGCGAGCGACTTGAATTTTTCCATAAAAGGCGCGCTTCCCTCGCCTTTAAGAAAGGGCTGTACCAAGCCCGGGGCTGCCTGCAGGAGGTCTTGGAAATAAGGATCAATAACCCTGATTTGGCCGGCTTGCCCGAGCGTCTTTAGCAGAGAATCAAGCTCTTTTTCAAAGCTTTCAAAACGTCGGGTATCAAGGCGGCGGGCTGCGCTTCTGACTTGCCGCAAAAATTCTTCCAATTTAATTTCCACGGCTTCCTTGAGAGCCGCAGGGCTTGCTTTTCCCGCGAGGTTTTCGAGAGCTTGAAGTTCTTTCAAGATGCCCCCAACCTCTTCTTTGGGTGTTTCTCTTCCTTCGGGAGATCTCCCGTAGGGAGATTTTGCCTTTGCTCCCGGGGTTGAGACAGGCGGAGTCGGGGCTGACCCCGCACCAGAGCCTTCGGCACGATGCGGGGTAAATTTTTTTGGCGCAAATTCAGTCATGCCAATGTTGTCTAAATTTATGAGCGAGACTCAATGTCGAGCGTAATGAATTTAGCTACAACATTGAGCACCCCCTCTTTTACACCCGACTTTTATCAGCTGCTTGGGACGGAACTCCGAGATATAATTCCTTTCAAATCGTCTTGCCGGTTAGTGTCGCTTTTCCTAGCGACTAAATTTTTACAAAATTTAGTCGCAGTCGGTGTTAAAAGAGGGGGTAAAGGTTTTGTTCCCGAAATTTCTTCTCCCGACCAGTCGGGATCGAAATTTCAGACAAAGCCCTTTAAAA
>CAYPFS010000009.1:11518-19345 GCA_964410175.1 uncultured Candidatus Saccharibacteria bacterium | reverse complement strand
AGCCCTTCTTCCTGCACGCGGCGTCGCTCGATCAGGCTTTCGCCCATTGTCGAATGTTCTTGACTGCTGCCACCCGTAGGTGTACGACTCGTATCTCATTGTCGTCGTTGGGGGTCGCGCTCTCACGCCCCCTACCCGTCGTAGCCTTGGTGGGCCGTTACCTCACCAACTAGCTGATAGGATCTAAGCCCCTCTCAATCCGGTTTGCACCTTTACTGATGACTGAATTACAAAAACCGGATTGGGATAGAAATTTAAAATTCAAAGCACCAAATCCAAAACAATATCTTAATTTCAAATACTAAAATTCAAAATGTTTATTACTTTGAATTTTGTGCTTTGAATTTGTTTTGGATTTTGATATTTGGATTTTGGATTTTCCGTCCCTTGATTTCCATAATTCAGCCATCAGGCTATCGGGAATTAGTCCCGCTTTCGCGGGATTATGCCCGTGATTGAGGTAGGTACTAAGGTATTACTAACTCGTTCGCCGCTAACCTCGCACTCCGCGCGAGGAAATCCAAATTTCAAAATCCAAAATTCAAAACAAATTTATAATTTTTAAAATTTCAATTTAGTAAATTGTTTTGGATTTTGTGCTTTGTGCTTTGAATTTCCTTGTGCGAAGCACAAGGTTCGCTCGACTTGCATGCCTTATCCACGCCGCCAGCGTTCATCCTGGACCAGGATCAAATCCTCAATAATTGTCAGAATTTACGAGCTCCGAAGAGCGATGGAAATTCTGGAACAATTATTGAGTCCCCTCCTTTACACCCGACTATTTATCGCGGGGTGGTGATATTTTGTCAGTTATTTTTATACCTGGTGAACCCGTGCTAAGTCAGAGTTCGGTTGCGGCAAAACAAAGTTTTGCCGCAGTCGGTGTTAAAGGAGGGGGCGCTAAATACTGTTCCAGAAAAATCATCGCCCTTCAGGCTCGATTTTTCTGACACCATTTGCGTCGGAACAGCTGGAAGGACCTAACAATTTATAGTTAGGAGAGGAATAGTATTCCAGCCGTCATCATTTTATTGTCAAAGTCCAAGCTGTATCAGTAAAAAACAACAAAAACACCCACAGCTAGCGCCGCTTTCAACTTTCGGCCAAAGGACCCCCTCCCGAACCCTCTGCCCATAGCCGCGGTAGCTGCGGATGTTCTTAATTTAAGTTGTTAAATTGTGAGGTAAGGTCCGAAGGCCTTCGGACCGCCTTTCCCAGTAATACTGCTTAGGCTACTTCGTATTTGGTCCGATGTCCGTCGGACCAGCCGAAGAAGATATACTGGGTTTTCTCACAAGACGCATTAAGTATACTCCATCCAGGTAATCATTGTCAACCCCACAAGATAGAGTTCGCAAGCTCGCTATTTCACGGGGTCAACCCTGTCGAGCCGGGCTTAACCCCCACACCCTTAGGAGGTCAATAGACACTACGCGGCTTTCTGAATCCGGACCCTGCCGGAATTAGCCTTCCGATAATCACATTTTCCTTAAGTCCCGCAAGTCTATCTTGCTTGCCCAAAATAGCAGCGTCAATAAGAACCCGGGCGGTTTCTTGAAAAGAGGCCGCCGAAAGAAAACTTTGAGTAGAGAGCGCAACCCGAGTTATACCCATAATAAGTTGGGTGGCCTTCGCCTGGCGTTTTCCGGCACGGAGGGTCAGCAGATTGGCTCGCCTAAACTCCCTTTTTTCGAGCACCTCCCCTGGACTGAACGGCGTATCGCCGGATTCCTTAACCCGCACCCGTGAAAACATCTGACGCACAATAACTTCTATATGCTTATCATGAATAGGCGCTCCTTGAAGCGAGTAAATTTTCTGGACTTCTTTTATTATATAGTTCTCAGCAGCTTTAGTCCCTGCTAGTTTGAAAAGCTCCCTAAGATCCGCGTGTCCTTCTGAGAGTAAATCCCCCCTATGAATGGTCTCGCCGGGCTCTCGGAGTATACCGGTAAACGGTGGGATTTTAAACTCCTTAACTTCTCCAGCCCCAAATGGAGAAACTTTGGCGAGTTTGGCAAGAATTCCTTTTTTGGTTTTTTTCTTCTCGGCGCCTGACTCCTCGGGAGAAACAGCGGTTACTCTAACCTTAACCACTCTTTCCCTCCCCGATTCCGCTATCTCAACCACCTCCCCTTCAACGTCCGAAAGTACGGCCCGACCCTTGGGCGGTCGGACTTCAAAAATCTCATCTACCCGCGGGAGTCCTGAAGTGATATCTCCGCCTCCGGCCACTCCGCCGGTATGAAAAGTCCTCATGGTAAGCTGAGTTCCGGGTTCGCCAATGGCCTGCGCCGCAACAACTCCCACCGCTTCTCCCAATTGGATGGGCCGGTTATTTCCTAAGTCGTACCCGTAGCATTTGGCGCAAATTCCTTCCAGACTCCGGCAAGTCAAAGGGGAACGCACCCAAACCTCCTCAACAAACCCCAATTCGTCGATCAAACGCGCCCTGCCATGATCAATGTATTCGCCTTTGGCAATAATCACCTCTCCCTTTGCATCTTTCAGGTCCTGGAAAAGAACTCTGGAAAACACCCTTTGCCCGAGACTTTTATTTATTTCCTCGGAATCTTTACGATCTATCCTTAACCCTTCTTTGGGGTTGCAGTCTGAATCCGAAATCACAATATCCTGCGACACGTCCACTAAACGCCTTGTGAGATACCCGGCGGCGGAAGTACGAAGCGCGGTATCGGCAGTTCCTTTTCTTGCGCCATGGGTGGAAATGAAGTACTCCAAAACGTTTAAACCTTCTTTGTAAGAAGAAATAACCGGAAGCTCGATTATTCTGCCCGCCGGATTCACCACCCGTCCTTTCATTCCCGACATTTGACGAATTTGAGTCCAGGAACCGCGAGCCTTGGAATCCACCATGGAATAAATCGGGCCGTCCGGATCGAGGGCTTTGGGCACCTGCTCGGTAATTTTGCGTTCAACTTCTTGCCAAACTTCCAATACCCGATCGTATCTTTCGCGATCGGTCAAGAGTCCGTTTTGATACTGATCAAAAATTACCGCGATCTCCTCTTCCGCCTTTTTGATCAATTCGTGCTTTTGGGTGGGTATTTTAAGATCGTCCATTCCCCAAGATATACCAGATTGCATAGCATACTCAAATCCAAAATTTTTAATGGCGTCCAGAACCGTAGCCGTTCCTTCGATTCCGTAGCGAACAATTAAGCCCGAGATAATGTCTGCCATATCTCTTAATTTAATCTGACAGTTTACAAAAGGAAAATCTTCGGGAAGGGCCCGATTAAAAAGAATTCTGCCGACCGACGTTTCTAAAAACTCTCCCTCCTTTATTCTTACTTTAATTTTTGCGTTCAGCGAAAGCTCCTTAAAAGCATAAGTAAGGATCGCCTCCTCCTCCGAGCCAAATATCTTTCCTTCTCCCTTCTCACCTTCCTTTACGGTCGTGGCAAAATAACAACCGATTATTATGTCTCTGGTTGGATTAACAATAGGTTCGCCGGTGGCGGGCTTCAAGAGGTTTCTCGAGGAAAGCATAATTTCGCGCGCTTCGGCTTGGGCCTCATCCGTAAGGGGGAGATGCACGGCCATCTGATCACCGTCAAAATCCGCGTTAAAAGCCGGGCATACCAAGGGGTGGATCTGAATCGCGTCACCCTCAATCAAAACCGGCTGAAAGGCCTGCACCCCCAAACGGTGGAGCGTGGGAGCGCGATTTAAGAGAACATAACGACCCTTAATAACCTCTTCCAAGGCCTCCCATACAACTGGATGCTGATCTTCAATGAGTTTCCCCGCGCCGCGGATATTGTAAGCCAACTCCCGTTCGATGAGACGGCGGATAACAAAAGGCTTGAAAAGCTCCAGCGCCATTTTTTTGGGTATGCCGCACTGATTGAGCCGAAGTCCAGGCCCGACCACGATCACCGAACGACCCGAGTAATCCACTCGTTTTCCCAAGAGGTTCTGCCTAAAACGCCCCTGCTTCCCGCGCAAGATGTCGGCTAAAGATTTTAAGGAGCGGCGCTGTACTTGGCTCGCCACAGGCTGACTTCCGCGGCGGATGGAATTATCAATCAAGGCATCCACCGCCTCCTGAAGCATTCTTTTTTCATTGCGAGTAATAACCTCGGGAGCGTTTAACTCGTAAAGTCTCTTTAGACGGTTATTTCGATTGATCACCCTACGATAAAGGTCATTGAGGTCTGAAGTGGCATACCTTCCCCCATCTAGCTGTACCATGGGCCTCAAATCCGGAGGGATCACCGGAATCACCGTAAGAAATGTCCATTCGGGACGCAGTCGAGAACGCAGCATTCCGTTTATGACCTGAAGACGCTTTAGAGATTTACGCTGGGCGATGGTTGATTGATTTTCCAAGGCCGCTTCAAGACTCGTTTTAAGTTCTTTTAAATCGAGACCGGCAAGAATTTTATAGATAGCTTCCGACCCAATCTCGGCCTCAAAAACCTCACCGAACTTCCTTGACATTCTGTGGTACTCCACCTCCGAAATAACGTCGTGAACCTTAAGGCCCCGAATTTCTGCCACGGTTCTTTCTTTAATTTCCTTGAGACTGGAGAGTTCCGTATTGCTTTTAACCTCCTTGGATTTGGCCTTAAACTCCTTTTCAATTTCATCAATAGCCTGTATACGCGCCTCCTCATCGATCTTAGTTATAATGTAGCCCGCAAAGTAAATCACTTTCTCTAAATCGTTAACGGACATATCCAGTACCAAACCAATTTTGGAAGGAACGCCTCGCAAAAACCAAATATGCGAAACAGGAGAAGCAAGCTTGATGTGGCCAAGCCGCTCCCGCCTAACGTGCGCGCGCGTAACTTCAACTCCGCACTTATCGCATACTATACCTTTATACCTTACCCGCCGATATTTCCCGCAGTAACACTCCCAGTCCTTGGTAGGACCGAAAATCCGTTCGTCAAAAAGACCATCGCGCTCCGGTTTACCGGTACGGTAATTGATGGTTTCGGGTTTGGTAATTTCGCCGTGCGACCAAGACAAAATCTCCTCGGGCGAGGCGAGTTTTAAAATTATGGAGTGAAAATCTTGCAATTGAGCCTGTGGTTCCATACTTGTCACGATATTACTTCGCCCTTACTTTTTCCCTGGATCTTCTTACGGGTTTAGATGCCGGCTTTTCTTCGATCTCGTATTCCTCTTTTTTAACCACCTCTGCGTTAAGCGCTAATCCCTTTAACTCGTTTACCAAGACGTTAAAAGAGGCCGGGATGTTGGGATTTTTAATTTTTTCTCCTTTGATGATGGCTTCATAAGTTGCTGACCTCCCCAAAACATCATCGGATTTAATCGTTATCATTTCCTGAAGAGTATGCGCCGCTCCGTATCCTTCAAGCGCCCATACCTCCATTTCTCCAAGCCTCTGTCCTCCAAATTGCGCTTTCCCTCCCAAGGGCTGTTGGGTAATTAAAGAGTAAGGCCCAATGGACCTCATATGAATTTTATCCTCCACCAGATGGATTAATTTCATAATGTACATATAGCCGATGCTTACTCGCTGATTGAATTTTTCTCCGGTTCTTCCGTCAACCAACCAAACCTTTCCATCCGTAGAGAACCCCGCCCTCGCAAGCTCTTGTTTAATTTCTTCCTCGAGCACGCCCGCAAAAACCGGAGTTATGGCTTGGTAGCCGAGCTTTTTAGCCGCCCATCCGAGATGCATCTCAAGTATTTGACCCAAATTCATTCTGGAGGCGACACCCAACGGATTTAAAATCATATCCACCGGCGTCCCGTCTTCAAGATGCGGCATATCTTCTTCGGGAAGAATTTTAGAAATTACCCCTTTATTGCCATGACGGTTGGCAAGCTTGTCTCCCACCGAAACTTTTCTCTGCTGGGCCACCTCCACCCTGATGCGGCTTATGACCCCCGCCTCCAATTTGTCTCCCTTTTCGCGGGAGAAAATTTTTACGCCAACTACCCGGCCACGTTTCCCGTGGGGAAGCCTAAGAGAGGTGTCTTTCACATCCCGCGCCTTCTCCCCGAAAATTGCCCGAAGCAGTCTCTCCTCCGGGGTAAGATCAGTCTCCCCTTTCGGTGAAATTTTCCCCACGAGTATGTCTCCGGAACCGACCTCCGCCCCCAAACGTATGATTCCCTCTTCATCTAAATTCTTTAATCTTTCCTCCCCAACGTTAGGAATATCCGGAGTGGTAATCTCCGGTCCAAGCTTGGTATCCCTGACGTCAACCGAAAAATCCTCAATGTGAATCGAGGTATAGCGGTCGTCTTTGAGCAACCGCTCCGAGACGATAATGGCGTCTTCGTAGTTCGCGCCTGCCCAAGACATGAAAGCCACCAAGATATTCTGTCCCAGGGCCAATTCCCCACCTGCAGTGGAAGAACTATCGGCGAGTATCTCGCCTTTCTTAACTTTCTGCTCTCGTTCCACCGTCGGCCGCTGACGAATTGCGGTAAAGGCATTGGTCCTCAAGAAAGAAACCAGAGGATAAGTTCTCATATGCCCACCGCGCTCCCTTATTTGAACGTGCCGCGCGTCAACTTCGACCACCACGCCTTCCTCTTCAGCCACTACCACTCGACGCGAATCCTGCGCCGCTCTTCCCTCAACTCCGGTGGCGACCAACGGAGCTTGAGATCGGACGCTGGAAACCGCCTGACGCTGCATGTTAGAACCCATCATGGCGCGGTTCGCATCATCGTGTTCAAGAAAAGGAATGAGACTCGTCGCGATCGATATCGGCTGTTGGGGAGAAACGTCTATGTAGTTCACCTCCTCTCTTTTCACCACCCCCGGATTCCCGTGCAATCTCGCGCCCACACGCTCTTCTAAAATTTTCCCATCCGAGGCCACCGCAATTCCGGCATGGGCAATGTTATATTTTACCTCCGAAGAAGCGTTAAGATATTCAATCTTTCCGGTAAGGACCCCTTTTTCCACCTTAACGTAAGGCGTCTCAATAAGACCCAGGTCATTCAATCGCGCATAACCCGCGAGGTGTCCCACAAGACCAATGTTCGGACCTTCCGGAGTTTGAATGGGGCATATTCTACCGTAATGTGACGGGTGGACGTCGCGCACTTCAAAACCGGCCCGCTCGCGTTGTAAACCTCCCGGGCCCATAGCCGAGAGCCTGCGTTTATGCTCCAACTCCGCCAGAGGATTTACCTGATCCATAAATTGAGAAAGTTGGGAGGAGGTAAAAAACTCTTTGACTGCCGCAATAAACGGGCGGGCGTTGATCAGTTGAGCCGGAGTAAGAGTATAGGGATCAAGCGTGGACATACGATCACGGACAATTCTTGCCATTCTTGCTACCCCTACGCGAAGTTTATTTTGCAAAAGCTCTCCCACGCCCCTAACCCTTCGGTTTCCCAAATGATCAATATCATCCGGCGCCGCATCTCCGCTATTGTTTAAGCGGACGATTTCTTTCATCACTGCTACAATATCTTCCGCGTCAAGCACCCTGGAGGATTTTACGATCCCCAGACGCTGATTAAATTTGTAGCGCCCGACGTCAGCCAGGTCGTACCTCAAAGGACCGAACATGGCTTGAATCAAAGAACGCGCATTATCCACGGTCGCAAGATCTCCGGGTCGTATGCGCTTATAAATTTCTATAAAAGCTTCATCCTGATTTGAGGTGGAGTCTTTTTCCAGAGTTTTTTTAATAAAGGCCGTCTCGCCGGTATCTACTCCCTGAAAAGCCGCGGAGATAGCCGCGGTATCCCGCATGCCAAAAACCCTCAAGAGCGCGGTCGCGGGGATTTTGCGTTTGCGATCGATTTTAACTCCAAGCGTGCCGTCCGAATCGGTCTCGAATTCAAGCCAAGCGCCGCGAT
>CAYPFS010000009.1:9920-11508 GCA_964410175.1 uncultured Candidatus Saccharibacteria bacterium | reverse complement strand
TTTTCTTCCGCGGAAAGAATAACTTGTAAAGTAAACTCCCGAGGAGCGAATGAGTTGCGAGACTACCACTCTTTCCACTCCGTTCACAATAAAGGTGCCCCGGTCCGTCATCACCGGAAAATCTCCGAGATATATTTCCTGTTCTTTTATTTCCTTAGTTTTTTTATTGGTAAGGCGCGCCCTTAAGCGGAGAGCCGCTTCGTAGGAAAGTTCGTTGGCCCGCGCTTCGGCCTCGGTGTATTTAGGATCGTCCAAACCTACTGAGACAAACTCTAAACTAAGCTCTCCTCCCCCGAAATCTTCACGAATAGGAGAAGTTTCATCCAAAAGTTCTTTTAAGCCCTTATTTAAAAACCAGCGATAAGAATTAAGCTGGGCTTCCACTAGGTTAGGGAGTTCGGTGGAGGGAGATCGATAACGAGAAAAAAACTTTTTAAGCATAGAAAATGAGATTTAAATGTTTGAAAATTTTGACAAACAAATAATAACCCACCCCAAAAGGCCTCCTTTATTTAGGGGTGAATTCAAAATTGCGATGGTTGCTTATCTTCGCAAATAGCTTAAAAATTAACCAAACAACCTACTTTTACCCTAATTATACCTGTGGATAAAAAGATGTCAAGGGGCTGTGGTAATGTGTACACACATATGGCGGTTTTCTCCCTATCTTGGGAGATATGGCCATATCTATGTCAAAAACAGTTAAGGAGGAACGCCTCCGATGGATTCTCCCCATAGTAAATAAAGAGATTGGGCTGGTCGACGCCGCTAAAGTATGCCCATATGGCAAACGAACAAAATAAGAATCTCTTTTTATTTTCGCCGAGCGAACCAATTATATGGCCCTAATATTTATACTGCACTGCTTTTAATTATATCGGCGTAGGCATAGGCACTTTCTCGTATACGCCTTTTTAGGGTCATATAGTCCACCTCCACCAATCCAAACCTCGGCCAAAAACCCTGATCCCATTCGAAATTATCCAAGAGCGACCAGTAAAAATACCCGCGGACATCAATGCCCTCCCCCATTGATTTTAGGATCCAACCCAGATGATCCTTTATAAATTTTTCCCGGTAAATGTCTCTTGCGTCCGCAACGCCGTTTTCGGTTATATAAATTGGCTTCGCATACTTTTTCAAATCGCGCAGCAGATGATAAATCCCCTCCGGATAAATTTCCCAGCCAAAATCGTTCGTCACTTTATCTTCATTATATTGTACGGCCCAACGGGATTTAAAAAGATTAAAACGCACCCGAGTGTGAAAATAATAGTTTAAACCGATGAAATCCGCATCATCAAGAACATTGGGCACAAATAATTTATTACGCCACCATTCGAGAACCGACTTTAAAATTAAATTATGCGGCGAGCGGCTGTATGACTCGAAATAAACCAAGCTCTCTGCAAAACCCACCTTGGCTCGCGGAGATATCCGGTGTATCAGGCGGCTTGCATTTCTATATGTACGAACCAACCGAGAGAGCACCCTATAAGCCGTAAAGGGGTTAAATTTTGCCGGCGGGCGCCCCATGCCAAAAGGTTTCAATAAGTAGGCATGACGGACGAAAGTCTCCGGTTCGTTT
>CAYPFS010000009.1:6315-9910 GCA_964410175.1 uncultured Candidatus Saccharibacteria bacterium | reverse complement strand
TAAAACGATCCAGTAATTTACGTCCGGAAACTCCCGGACAACGATTTCAACGAACTCGAGAAACGATTCCTCGGCCCCTTTATGCATCCAGCCGCCGCGTTTTGCAAACCACAAAGGCAGCGTCCAATGCCAAAGCGTAATAAAAGGCTCCATCCCCCGTTCACGGAGCGCCCGGATCACTTCGCGATAATGCTCGATCTCACGCTTATCAAATTTTCCTTCCTCCGGTTCGATACGAGACCACTCTATGGAAAATCGATGCGCGTTGTGACCGAGATGGCGCGCAATATCAAAATCTTCACGAAAGCGGCTGTAGTGATCACAGGCCTTTCCTGAAATATAATTCTCTTCCCGCAAGGGACTGGGATAATTTTTCAAAATAAAATCCGGCCATTGTTTATCCCGAGCGAGCAAAGCGAACCAAGGGGCATTTTGTATCTCCCATTCCGACCAATCGTTTCGATTTCCTCCCTCCACTTGATGAGCGGCAGTAGCCGCGCCGAAATAAAATCCTTTTGGAAATTCCATTCTTTCCATAATGCTATGGTAAAACTTCCGGCAGGGCTAAACAAGGACTAAATATTTACTTCGTAACCCCGCACTTATTTTGCAATCTAAATTTAGGCAGCCCGCTTCCATAAAACCCCGCCCTAATTTGCGTTTGGCAGTACGAGGTTGTGAAAATTTGTTACCCCTACTTCAATTCGCGGCGGCGCGCTCCCCGAAGGAGAACGCTTCGCCGAGTCTGGACTCGGCTTCGCGTTCCCTACGGGGCCGGTCGCCCTTATTTCAGCATCTTAGAGGCTACTTGCCCCGCACCGAACTTATTCTGGTGCGGGGTTCGGCGCACGCGCGCCGCAGGATAACCGAGACCGCAAAATTAGAGCGGGGTTATTTATTCGTTGCTAAATTTTCTCCCTAGGCCCGAAGGGCCGGGATCCCGGCGGCAAAGCCTCCTAGGGATTCGCCGTAGGAATGGATGGCTCGAAAATTTAGACGAATAAATAAAATTGCTCGGCCGAAGCCGAGCTTTTGACTAAAGAACTGTGATGGGTAAAGGGGGCAGAGGGGACGGTAAGACGTGCGCAATGCATATTTTCCTGACTGCAGAAAGCTTACCCGACGGGATCTCGCCGAAAACAAGAACGCTGCTTTTAGAAGGGCTGCCACCCTTGTCGTGGTAGACTGGAACCGGTTCTCCGTCTGCTTCAAATCTCGAGTCCCTCAATCTTTCCTTAAGAGTATTCCACTCGTCCGGATTGACGTCGAGAACAACCTTAGATGTATTTCCCCAAATAACCATACTATTTTCCTCCCTGCTTGAGGAGAAGAATAACACGTATATAGAAATAAGTCAATCCCGCGTGTCAATTTCCGCCGAGTATTGTTTCTCTGGCTATTTCCCACATTTCTGGCTCACCGTGTTTTTCCTTCAACCAATACCACCATTCCACTCCCCATAAGTAATATTCATCAAAACCGGCTTTTTTGGCGTATTCAAGGGTTTCTTTGAAGTATTCGGGCGGGAAAATTCTAAGCTGCTCTTCAAGAGGCAATAGGCTAAGTTCGGTTTTTCCCCAGGGCTCTCCCTGAAGCTCGCTCACCAGAAATCGTTTTTGATGCTCGCCCGTAAGAGATCGGATTAGCTTTTCTTTAAAACGGAAGTAGCTCGGTGAAATCGGGTACTCAATGACTCCCAAAGCCGGTCCTATAAATCGCGGGTAAACTTTGCGGTACATCGTGGTGCCAAAAACGTCGCCTAGGCTCGATGCCCGGTACCAATCTCCGAATTCGCCGCCATCGGTTATTAAGATGGGGCGGCTGCTGTCTTGAGACCGCACGAGGGCAATTTCCTTTTCCAAGTAATCTTTCGCACGTTTGGGACACTCTCCAAATAAAAGAAATGGTTCGTTCTCAACCTGCCACATCGTTACTGCCGACTGATTTTTGTAGCGTTCAACGACGGCATTCATATATTTTAATAACTCTTCCTCAATAATCGCTTTTGGGGTTTCCCGCGCCCACGCGGGCAAGTGGCACTCCGGCCAACGCGGCACGCGCATGCCGACCACCAAGATCACTTTTGCACCAAACTCTTTTGCGCGTTTAATCTGGTAATCAAGAGCGGAAAAATCGTAAACCCCCCATTCATGTTCAATCTCATCCCAATAAGCAATCAACCGCAAACGTTCCGGTTTCAAATCTTGCAGCGCGTTCTCAAAAATCTCCCGCCACCCAAAACCCAACTTTTCGGCCATTTTAGTCGAGAAGGTCATTCCCCAACGGATTTCCCGATTTGAATCGTAAGGGATGTTATTCGCGTAACTCACAAGGCCCAACCAAGTAAACCCCGAAGCAATTAGTACCATTGCGGTAAACTTCACCCACAACACCGCTCCCGCGAATCTTTCACGCAGTAAAATCCAGGCCGCCAAAAAAATTATTACGTATTTAAGACTGCTGGTTGCATCCACCAGGGCCGGATGAGAAAGAAAAATGGCGCCTGCCAAAAATAATCCCCCCAGAGCCGCATAGCCGCGATTTACGATATATAGAAATTTGTTTTTGACTTCGCTCTTACCAATGCCGGCCCTGATCCTTTCGCGAAGCGTTGGGGAAAGCAGTACCAAAGCTGCCAACAAAGCGCCGCCCGTTCTCATCCAAACCACACCGGAGATAAAAGAACTTCCCTCAAAAATTATTTTGGTTAGGACGTTTGCAGCTCCGAAAAGGAAAGCGCTCGCCACGGCTATTAAAAATACTGGGAGGCGCGCTTCTTTACGCTCAGCGCCCAAAAATAGCACGCCGCCCATGACCAGCAGTATAAAACCCGCGAGGTCCCCTCCACCCAGACTGGTTTCAAGCAGCGGAATAGATATAAGTAGCGTAAATATCGGCGCAAATCCGCCGATTACGGGAAGCGCAACCGAAGCTTCCCCCTTTTGCAAAGCAAGAAAGAAAAAAAATAAAGCGGCGGTGGAAATTGCTCCGTTAAGAATCGCAAGCGCCGCTATTACGGGAGGAGCCGCAAGAGAACCGAACGGCAGAAGTAAAAAAACAAAAAGGCCGAGCGCGGCCATCCCAAAAGTATAAATCAGCGGATCAAAAAACTCGCGTTTTAAAAGAGCTTTATCAAAAACCGCCGAGGTGCCGAGAATAAATTGCGCAAGAATCGAAACCCCTAACCAAGTCATAATGCTCTATGCTTTTTCCTCCGCTCTTCCCGCCCTTTGGGTGAGGCTCGCCGTTGGCGGGAAATCCGCCAGGCGGCTATTTTTTTATGGTCGCCCGAAAGAAGCACTCCAGGAACTTTATATTTTTTACCTCGCCACTCAAAAACCCCGGGCCTCGTATAAACCGGAACCCCGGGGCCGTAGCGCTTTTCCTCCAACGATTCTTCCTTTCCGAGAAACCCGGGAATATGACGGGAGACGGCATCTATCACCACCATCGCCGGAAGCTCGCCTCCCGTTAGCACATACGGACCGATAGAAATGGCTTGTAGCTTGCGGCTTGCGGCTTGTAGAATTTTGAAGATACGTTCGTCCACGCCCTCGTAGTGTCCTGCAATCGTTATGATCCTGTCATATTTTTT
>CAYPFS010000009.1:3101-6305 GCA_964410175.1 uncultured Candidatus Saccharibacteria bacterium | reverse complement strand
ATTTTTTCGCCCAATCGCGCGCCATCTTTTGGGTAAATTGCTGCCCCGCCGCGGAAAATAAAATAATTTTTACCTTGCGTTGTTTAGAAATTCTCATAATTGAACCAAGCGTGCGTATGATTGGTTCAATTTTGAGCACCATTCCCGGGCCGCCGCCGTAGGCGCGATCGTCAACTTTCTTATGTTTATTGCGGGAAAATTTTCGCAGATCGTGCACGCGAATATCCACGAGTTTTTTTGCGCGGGCGCGTTTGATCATTGACTCATTGAGGTACGAGTCAAGCGCTTTTGGAAAGATTGTGATGATATCGAAACGCAACATTGCATTTTGTATAAACTATAGTATGGTATAAAATTATGGGTAGGGAACTATATAAGGACCAATTGCGCCTGGAGTGGCTTTCACGAGTGTGCCGAGAGTATGGTTTTGATAGTCATGAATGTCAATCGTCAACTGAAATATATGCGATGCAACGTGCTGCACTGGAAAGGCAGCTTTGGCTGAATAATTTTACAAGCACCCTATGGCTGATATTTTTTGGAATTGTAGCTATATCGCTGTTTACGAAGCTTTGTTTGTGGTTCCACGAAACCGGCAAAAAAGAAAACCTACGCCACCCATAACTATAATCCCGTTTAACCACAAACTTTTTGTGAGATAAAAGATTCTAGTGAGGTTCTAGCGAGGTTTCTAGTGAGGTTTCTCTAGTGAGGTTGAACCTCACTATTTTTGAGGTTCTCTAGTGAGGTTGAACCTCACTATTTTTAACCTCACTATTTTTACCTCACTGTTTTTATACATCCGGATTTTTGGTCGAGGCTATTTCTTTTGAAAACATTGGAAGGACAAAATTGCTTGGTTCGTCCCGAGCTTGTCGAGGGACGAAATTTTGTCCGACCCATAGCGAGGCGGCCGCCGGAGCCGCCGAGACGTGTTTTCAAAAGAAATAGGCGAGGTAACCAAAAGGCCAACCAAAAACCGTACTACTCATCATAGCACGGTTTTCGTACTTTTGCTATTCGTGGTTCACGAAGATTCGTCAAAAAATTCGCGAAAATTCGTTCTTACAGCCGCAAATCGTCAACTACTTCATCGACGTTTTTTGTGCGTTCGCCTTCGCGGTATGCTCTTGAACCGCGTCCGCCCTCCGGCTCTTCAATCTTCAGATTCACGCGGGCATTGTTTTTGACACCCACCACCCGAAGAAGCGAACGAATCGCTTTTGCGGTATTGCCGTTGCGGCCGATGATTTTACCCATGTCCGCCGGATCAACCGTGAGAGAGATTAATACTCCCATCTCGTCAACCTTGCGGTCGGTTTTCACCGCGTCCGGGTTATCCACCAAGGCCTTCACAACGTACTCCAAGAAATCCTGATCTTGAGGCATTTTAGCCATACTATTACAGCTCTTTGCTCTCGGCTTTCTGCTTTCAGCAAATCCTCCCTGCTGAAAAGCTCGCAAGCTCGCAAGCTGATTGTTGTAAGCTGACTTCAGTTTCGACCTTTATACCGTTATACCGTACTGGAATTTTTATGATTAGAAGTATACTCCTCCCAGATAAAATGTCAACCCCGCACCTTTTGCGAACCCATCGCTATTGAAGTCGAAATTCACTCATTATTGAAGTTCGACTTCAATAGCGCTTTAGGATTTATGCGCTGCGCCTCACCAAAGGCGCGGGGTCAAGCGACTGGAGCTTCCGTGGCAACCGGAGCTTCGACCGGACTTTCGACAGAAGGAGTTTGGGTAGAGACAGTCTTTTTCCTGGGTACGAGGTCAATTTTCTTCCCCTGAATTACACCCCGGGACACCAAAAGATTATTTACCGTGGCTGAAAGCCCAGCCCCCTTGGAAATCCAATGTAAAATCCGCTCTTTTTTTAGAACGGTCTCTTTAGTCTTGGGGTGGTAAGATCCTAAAATTTCAAGCTCTCCGGACTTGGGCTTGGAACGCTTCTCGGTGACTACCACCCGAAAAGCCGGATCGTTTTTTCTACCCACACGTTGAAATCTAATAACCAACATAAAGCTGAGTATACCTAGCCCGCGCCAAAAGTCAACAATCTAGTGAGGTTCAACCTCGATAGAAACCTCGATAGAACCTCGATAGATTTTCAACGAGTGGTGTACGCCTCCGCCTCCTCTAATTTCAGCGACAAGAGCCGAGACACCCCATTCTCTCCCATCGTCACTCCATACAAAATTCCGGCGGCTTTCATGGTTTCGCGGTTATGAGTCACCAAAAGGAGCTGGGTTTTTTTAGAAAGTTCTTTCAAAATCGCGGCGTATCTTTGAGAATTGGCTTCATCGAGCGCCGCATCGGTCTCGTCCAAAATTAGAAACGGCGGAGGGTTTACCGCGGTAATGGCAAAAAGCAGGGCAATTGAAGTAAGCGCCCGCTCTCCGCCCGAGAGCATGGCAAGCCCCTTAATCCTTTTTTGGGGAAGATCAACCGAGATTTCTACTCCTTCTACTGTGGGAACCTTCTCTCCATCCAACTCCCCTTCCTCGCCCCCGTCCTCTTCATACCCTCCTCGCAAAGGAACGTCGAGCAGCTGAAGCGAAGCTCTTCCCCCTCCGAAAATAATTCGAAAATAATTGTGGAACTCCTCTTTGATCTTTGCAAACCCCTCTTTGAAATCTTTCTTAATATGCCCGTCGAGCTCCTTGATTAATTCTTTCAGAGAAACCGAGGCTTGTTTTAAATCTTCAAGTTCTTTGGTAAGAAACGAGTGGCGCGCCTCGGTCTCCCGATACTCTTTAACCACTTGCGGGTCAATGCCGCCTATTTCTTCAAGCCGAGCACGCAGGCGTTCAATCCTGCGACGAATCTCTTCCTGGGCCGTACTTTCATAACCGTCCAGGGCTGTTGTCGTGAGGTCAGCTTCTTTAAAGCCCGCCCCCTCAAGCTCCGCCCCAAAAGATTTCTCGCGAATCTCCAGCCGTTCCTCTTCAAAACGTATCCGTTCAAATTGAAGCGCGCAGTCGCGCTCTTCGTCTTGTTTAGCGCGCAGGGAATCATCCGCTTCCCTGATTTTTAACTGCAGATTTCGGTAGCTTAACCGCTCTTCTTGACGCGTTTTCTCAAATTTCTCAAGCTCGGCCGTCACCTTTGCAATTTCGGATTGCAAATTCCCGACCATTTTTTCAAGTTCGCGCAAAAAAGTTAATTCCTCTTCGCCCCGTTTTTCCTCAACCCTTC
>CAYPFS010000009.1:0-3091 GCA_964410175.1 uncultured Candidatus Saccharibacteria bacterium | reverse complement strand
CAACCCTTCCGTGTTCGATTTCTTCAAGCAGCTCTTCTAAATCTTCGATCAGCACTCCCAGGTGCGACCTTACTACCTCAATCCGATCCTCTTCGGCAAGAATAGAACGTATTTCTTCGAGTACCGCCTGGACCTCTTCCCTCACGTAGCGAAGATCCACCATACGGAGTTTGGGCTGGGAAATCCGCTTTCTCTCAACCTCTACCTTCCCTTCGAGGCGCCCCAATTCCCTTTCAAGCTCGCGGCGACGCGCTTCCAGCCTCTTCTCTTCTTCCTCAAGCGCGCTTTTTGTTCCCAACGCCGCAAAAGATTTCTCAAGTTCTCCAATCACACGAGTAATCTCTTCCATTTCTTTTTTTATCCCGGCAAGCCTTTGTTCTAGCGGCTTGGATCGGCCCTCAAGACTTCTCCGAATTTCGGCGATTTCCTTTTTTTCTTTGGCAAAATAAATCTTCTGGAATTCCCGCATCTCCCTCTCAACCGTTTCCCGGGCTTCGGCTTTTTTGGCTTGACTCCCCAAGAACTTCAAATGAGGCGCAATCTCCCGAACCAGCGCTTCCACCTGCTTCATATTATTTTCGGTTGCTTCAAGTTTTCGCTCGGCCTCGTGTTTCTTAAGCTGATACACTCGCAACCCCAACGCTTCCTCCAGCATCTCCCGTCTCTCACGGGGGTTTGATAGAAGAATCCGGTCAACCTCGCCCTGACCTATAATATTGTGCTTCGTCTCTCCCAGGCCAATTCGCGCGACTAGTTCCACTACGTCCTTTAAGCGTACCTGCGAATCATTGAGGTAATACTCGTTAAGCCCATCGCGGAAAATTTTTCTTGCAATCGCCACCTCGTCAAATTCAATAGGAATTTTATGGTCTTTATTGTCGAAATGGAGCGCAACCGAAGCCTTACCCATCCGCGGAACCTTTTCCGAGCCGTTCCAAATCAACTCCTCTCCTTTTTTGGAACGAAGCGCCTTCATGGATTGCTCGCCCAAAACCCAGCGGATGGATTCGGCAATATTTGATTTTCCGCTGCCATTCGGCCCCACAATGGCGGTGATCCTCGAAGGAAATTCCAAAACCGTCGTCTTAGCAAACGATTTAAAACCGGAAAGCTCAAGTTTCTTTAAATACATAGACAAACTATATCATAAATGAAGATGCTTCTTGAGAAAAGACCCCACGCCTCTCTATCATCCGCGGAACCGCAAACGAACGCGACCGCTCTACGTTTGCGGAAAATTCACAACCGCCTCACATAAGTTTAAACTTGGATCTAAGGTGAAGTTCATTATCTACGTATTCGGCAATTATAAAACGAAGGTGTGGCCTAACCGCGTAATATTCTGATAGAAACTCTACTTCCCTGTCGCATGGAAAAGGATGCACAAACACGCTTTTCTGCAATTCTATCATACCGATCTGTTTTAAACGCATCCGTAATGTATCCCGGGTCTTTTTTAAATACTCGGGAATATCAAAAATAACGATACGCCATTTCCCATCCCATCTATCTTGTTTCTTTACCACCATCGCATCCAGTTCATAGGTCATTGCTTCTTCCTGCCCCGCTTTACTCAAAACAAGCGTTGTCGTGCCATCATCATTGTCTTTACAAGCCACAAGCTTTGATTGGTAAAGCGAGCGGATAGCCCTATATAATGAATCCCGCTCGATAGCCCTCCACTCTTTGCCAATCGCTCTAAGAATGCGGAAATAACGAGTTGGCGAGCCAGAGAGGCCGAGAGCCAAACCTCCCAAAAGAAGTAAGAGTACCCTCCTTTGTATTTCTCCTTTTCCCCGTGCCGACATACAGACTCATTTTAACAGGATTCCCTATACCACAGCAAACGCCAGCGATAGCTATGCGTTTGCGGAAAAGTATAAAAATCTTACGGGACCCGGTCTCGTAAGATTTCGTAATCTACACCCAGCCTTTAATATGCAGGGCGTTGCGTGCCGCCTCTTCCTGCGCGTTTTGTTTTGACGGCCCCTCACCTTCGGCTATTTTTTCTTTGCCTAAAAATACACCCACTATAAAGTGTTTGTCGTGGTCCGGGCCCCACTCCTGCAAAACATCGTAACTTGGCGTAATCCCCACGCGCTCCTGGGCCTCCTCCTGAAAAAGAGATTTGGGGTCTTTATACAACTTCTTTTCCAAAACCTCGGTTAGGCGCGGCATGACAACGTGGCCGATAAAGTCTCGAGCCGCCGCGTAGCCTTGATCCAAGTAGATCGCGCCCACCAGCGCTTCAAAAGCATTGGCCAAAATATACTGACGCGCTCTACCCACGTCTTTGGCCTCTCCGCGGGAAAGCAGCATAAAGTCGTTAAGGCCGATTTCCATCGAAACGTCCGAGAGCATTCTTGCATTCACTAGGGCCGCGCGGAAACTCGTGAGCTCCCCCTCGGGTCTTTCGGGAAATTTCCCGTAGAGTTCCTCCGTCACCACCAATTCCAAAACCGCGTCCCCCAGAAACTCAAGCCGCTCATTGTGTCCCAGACGCCAGGAGGGCTTTTCGTTAAGATAAGAACGATGGGTGAGGGCTTGTAAGAGTAAATCTTTGTTCTTGAATTTTAGTGAAAATTTATCTTCAAAAACTTGTAGGTTCTCCATCTTTTTTTTGCTCTTTCTCCTCTTTTTGTTCTCCTTCCTCTTTTTGTTTAATCAGTTCTTCTCTAGTCGGGTACTCTTTCCCCGGCTCTCCTATTTCCCTATAAACCGTCCCCAGCACACCGTTCACAAATTTTCCCGAAGATTCTCCGCCGAAGGATTTGGCAAGCTCAATCGCTTCGTTTATGGCGACCTTAGGAGGAACTTCCTCGCGATTCCCAAACAAAAGTTCGTAGAGACCCAGCCGTAAAATCGCGCGGTCAACCGAAGTAATCTGCTCGACCGGCCACTCCGGAGCCGCTTTTTCGAGAATCTTATCAATTTTAGCAAGATTCCCGATGGTCCCCTGTATCAGGCGGTCAATAAACCCGTACTCCTCCTCCACTCCGGGCCCGAATTCTTTTTTATTGCGCTCTACGATCTCTCGAAGTTTTTCAGGGTCTTTTCCCTGAAAATCCCATTCGAAAAGAGATTGCATGGC
>CAYPFS010000008.1:19339-19604 GCA_964410175.1 uncultured Candidatus Saccharibacteria bacterium | reverse complement strand
GCGACCGCGACCTGTCACTAACGGGATGAAACGGCGCGTTTTCGTGGCCATACCGATTCCAGAGAATATTAAAAAAGAGATTAGGGTTTGGCAGGAAAAACATTCGAACCTTCATCCCGTTAGAAGTAGCCGCGCCGCGGTCCCTTGGACCCGCGCCGAAGGCGCGGGCGCGACTTCTAACGGGACTCAAGTGCGCTGGATTAAACCGGAGAATCTGCATATTACTTTGGTGCCGCCGTGGTATGTTGAGGAAAGAGAGCTGTAC
>CAYPFS010000008.1:547-19329 GCA_964410175.1 uncultured Candidatus Saccharibacteria bacterium | reverse complement strand
TTGGAGGTTTGAGGTTGGCGAAGTGGATTTGATGGAGTCCAAGTTAAAGAGAACGGGAGCGGAGTACACAGTTTTACGGAAAATTCCAATGTCAAAATCCAAAACAATTTAATAAATCGTTTTGGATTTTGAGCTTTGAAATTTGGATTTTATATGAGTATCCATTTTATCGGTATTGGAGGCATTGGGGTTTCGGCCCTGGCGAGGTATTATCTTTCACTGGGCGCAAAGGTTAGCGGTTCGGATTTGGCATCCTCGGAAATTACGGAGGAGTTGGAAAAGCAAGGCGTGAAAATTACCACAGGCAGGCATAAAGAATCCAATCTCCCAAAAGACGCCGAGTGGGTGATTTATACGGCGGCGGTCCCGGGCGATAATCCAGAGTTGCGAGCGGCAAAAACTAAACGTTTGAAAATTTTAAGCTATCCCCAAGCGGTTGGAGAACTTACCAAGAAGTATAAAACCATCACGGTCTCCGGTGCGCACGGTAAAAGTACCGTAACGGCCCTTGCGGCGCTTGTGCTTGATGAGGGTTATTTTGACCCGACGGTAATAGTGGGTACAAAAGTGAAGGAATTCGGAAACTCAAACTTTCGTAAGGGCTACGGGAGGCATCTGGTGCTTGAAGCGGACGAATGGAATAAGTCGTTTCTTGAGTATTCACCCCAGATTGCCGTTGTTACCAACATTGATCGAGAACATCTGGATACCTATAAAAATGCGGCCGCGGTCGAGAAAATTTTTGAAAAATATTTGGCAAAAGTGCCCCGCGACGGAAAAATAATTGCAAACTTTGATGACGAAACGCTCCGGCGGGTAGCCAAGAAATTCGGAAAAGGGGTTGTATGGTATTCGCTCGGCGACAGGGAAGCAGAGACGGTGCGAAGGGTCATTAAAATCCCGGGTGAGCATAACGTTTCCAATGCTCTTGCGGCAGCGGCGCTAGGGCGGGTTCTCGGAGTATGCGGATATGATATTGTAAGAGCCATCGCCCGCTTTTCCGGAGCTTGGCGGCGGTTCGAATTTAAGGGAACCGTGAATGGCGCTTTTGTTTTTTCGGACTATGGCCACCATCCGCGTGAGATTCGTGCGACACTTGATGCCGCGAGGCGCCGGTTTCCGTTTCGGCGCATCTGGTGCGTATATCAGCCGCATCAGTACCAGAGGCTTTTCTATCTGTGGAATGATTTTATAGAGGCTTTCGATATGGCCGATCGGGTACATGTGCTGCCCGTCTACGACGTGGCGGGAAGAGAGGCGTCTCGGGCGAGGAGTTCGGTAAATTCTAAAAAACTTGCTCTAGAGTTGCAGAAACGAGGCAAAAACGTGTATTATCAATCTGATTTTGAGGGAGCTGCAGGATTAATAAAGCGTGAGGTGCGGGCGGGTGACGTGGTCCTGGTGATGGGGGCTGGGGATATTTATCGTCTGCCAAAATTATTGACCCCGCACCTTTTGTGAACTGCAACGCCGAGTCAGACTCGGCGTTGCCGGACGGGGATATAGTTCACCCCGCACCCTTTCTGCGATACAGAAAAAGTGCGGGGTTCACAAAAGGTGCGGGGTTGACTAGTTTCCCCTAAGGTGTTAATATCTCTACGATTGTTTTATGGATCCCGTTAGAGATATAGGCATATCTTGATACGGGTTAAGCAGGAAAAATAGTATTTTCAGTCGGCAGTAATTATCAACTTCAATCCTAGATCTCTAACGGGATGAAAAAAGAAAATATCTATATGGAGGGAACGGTGCTGGAAAACCTGCCCAGCACCCTCTTTAGGGTGCGTCTCGACGACGGTCGGGAGATTCTAGCGCACCTTTCGGGCAGAATGCGTCTCCATTTAATTAAAGTTTTGCCCGGAGACAGGGTTAGAGTAGAGATGACGCCGTATGACGAAACAAAGGGAAGGATAGTGCACCGCCTCAAATAAGGCACTAGGCATTAGGCGCTAGGCTCTAGCACGACTTTGCTAAAGCCTAAAGCCTAAAGCCTAAGGCCTAATCAGTTGAAGGTTCAAGCTTCCGTTAAAAAACGTTGTGCCAAATGCAAACTTGTACGTCGGAAAAGGCGGCTATATGTTATTTGCGAGAATCCGAGACATAAACAGAGACAAGGCTAGGCGCTATAGGCTCTAACACGACGCTAACGCCTGGGTCCCTAAAGCCTTTTTGTGATGAGAATCGCAGGAGTTAATATTCCCGACAACAAAAAAATCGAGTATTCTCTGCCGTATATTTACGGCATTGGCTTGTCGTCCGCAAGAAAAATAATCAAACAGGCCGAGATAGACCCCAATAAACGGGCAAAAGATCTGGACCAGCAGGAGGTAAACAGAATCCGGGAGATAATTGAAAAAAAGTATAAGATCGAGGGAGATCTTCATCGGGAAGTTATGATGAATATAAAACACTTAAAGGAGCTCGGGACCTACCGCGGTACGCGCCACACGCGGGGATTGCCTGTACGGGGGCAACGTACCAAAACTAATTCGAGAACCCGTAGAGGAAACGTGAGAAAGACCATGGGATCGGGGAGAAGGCCGCCGGCAAGTCCGACTTAAAAGGCGCTAGGCATTAGGCGCTAGGCGCTAGCACGACTTTGCTAAAGCCTAAAGCCTAAAGCCTAAAGCCTAGTTGTGTGGGAAAGAAACGCGTCATTACCAAACCATCCGTAGAAGCGGAGATGAAATCCGGTGCGGAAGCGAAACCGCGGGAAGTTAAGACAGCTTCGAGAAGCGTTCAAAGAGGCATTGCCCACATCAGGGCGACCTATAATAACACTTTGATCAGCATTACGGACGAGAAAGGCAACGCCTTGGCTGCGTCTTCTGCCGGGGCAGCAGGTTTTTCAGGAACAAGAAAAGCCACTCCTTTTGCGGCAGCCCGAGTGGCCGAGACTGTTGTAGATAAAGCGAAGCGTATGGGGATACAGTCGGTTGCGGTAAGGGTGAGCGGAGTCGGTTCGGGCCGCGATTCGGCGATCCGGGCTCTTGCTAACCACGGGTTAAACATTACTTCCATAAAAGACATTACGCCCGTGCCGCACAACGGTCCAAGGCCGCCAAAACCCAGAAGGGTTTAATATATTAGGCGCTAGGCTCTAGCACGACTTTGCTAACGCCTAGAGCCTAGAGCCTAGAGCCTAGAGCCTAAAGTATGACAAGAGTATTAGAAAAAGTTGAAAGAAGATTGGGCGAGAAACTTCTCTTGAAAGGGGAGCGTTGTGCTGGGCCGAAATGCGCGTTGGTACGAAAGGGTTATCCGCCGGGAGCCCATGGAAAAAGGCGCTCTCGCGGGCCGTCCGAGTTTGGAAGGCTTTTGCGGGAAAAACAAAAAGTCCGGTTTCTTTACGGTCTTGACGATGGAGCTATACGCCGTTATACTAAAGCAGCCGTATCTAAACCCGGAGTTTTTAGCTCCAATTTCTGGCGGATGCTGGAAAGAAGGCTCGATAACGTTGTTTTCAGACTGGGACTGACGGTGTCGAGGCGTGAGGCTAAACACTTTATAGGCCACGGTCACATTACCGTAAACGGGAAAACGGTTACTACGCCATCCTATCAAGTTAAAAAAGGAGATATTATTCGGCCTAAAGACTCTTCTTTAAAGTCTCCGAGATTTGCGGAACTTGATTTAAGGTGGAAAAAACTTGAGGCGCCTTCTTGGCTCCGCTTGGATAAGGCCCAAAGAGCGGCTACGGTTCTTGAAGCGCCGGCCACCGAGGAGCTCGAAACCCAGTTTGATGTAATTAAAATTAAAGAGTTCTATTCGAGATAAAGGGCTTTGTCTGAAATTTCGATCCCGACTGGTCGGGAGAAGAAATTTCAGGAACAAAACCTTTACCCCCTCCTTTTCGCGCAAGCGCGCAAAAGGAGGGGGTGCTCAAGGTTGTCCCTAGACCTTCGGCCGGGATCCCGGTCGCCAAAAGCGATCTGGGGATAGCTAAATTCATTACGCTCGACATTGAGTCTCGCTTATAACTGGCAGAGAGGGAGAAATGAAAACTTGGTTTTCATTTCGACCGAGTGAACCAGTTATATCAGTAGATATAAATTTAGACAACATTGGCATGATTCCACTTCCATCCCAACCGAAAATTATTTTAGAGGAGGACAATCGCGCGGTTTTTGAAATCGAAGGACTTTACTCCGGCTACGGACAAACTATTGGTAACAGTCTCCGTCGAGCCCTACTTTCCTCCCTCAAGGGCGCAGCCATAACCTCGGTTAAGATTGAAGGGGTGGGGCACGAATTTTCCACCATTGAAGGAGTAAAAGAGGATGTAGTTGAGATCCTTCTGAATCTTAAACAGCTCCGTTTCAGGGTGTACGAGGACGGACCTTTTGTCATAACTCTTTCGCAAAGCGGGGAAAAAAAGATTAGCGGAAAGGATTTTAAAACTCCTTCTCAGGTGGAGATCGTAACTCCGGACGTTTATATCGCAACCCTCACTTCTAAAAAGTCAAAGTTGGTTTTGGAGGCGGTGGTTGAATCGGGTTTGGGATACGTACCCGTTGAAGCGCGCGCTAAAGATAAAGATAAGGTAGAGATAGGAACAATTGCTTTGGATGCCATTTTTTCTCCAGTGAGGCACGTCAATTACGAAGTGGAAAATATGCGGGTAGGGGATCGCACCGACTATAATCGTTTGCGTATCCATATAACCACGGACGGTTCGCTTACTCCCCGTGAAGCTTTTCAAAAAGCGGTTGAAATTTTAATTGGACAGTTCGAGGCGCTTAGGCAGGAATTTAGCGAGACTCCAAAACGTTCGGCGAAAGGCGCGGCGGAAGCGGAAGCGGGAGCGTCGAGAGCCGAAAGCCCTAAAGAGAAAGAAGCCGAGTCAACTCTTAAGATAAAGTTGAACACTTTGAAGCTCTCAAGCCGTACTTTAAACATACTGCTTGATGCGGGGATTAAGACCGTCGGAGGGTTGGCGCGTAAGAAAGAATCGGCCCTGAGAGAAATTGAAGGGTTGGGGGATAAGGGGATTCAAGAGATAAAAAAGGCGTTGGGGAATTTTGGGATTACGCTGAAACAATAAATAGGCTCTAGGCGCTAGGCTCTGGGCGTTAGCGTATTCTGGCTAAAGCCTAAAGTCTAAAGCCTAAAGCCTAATTCTTGAGGCATTTAAGAAGGGGCCGAAAATTCGGCAGAGAACGAGGCCAGAGAAAAGCACTATTGAAGAGTCTCGCCTCTTCATTTTTTATGTTGGGCAGAATCAAGACCACCGAAGCCAAAGCTAAAGAATTGCGGCCGTACGCCGAAAAATTTATCACCCGTGCCAAGAATCCTACGCTTGCGAATCGCAGATTTCTCCGCAGGTTTTTTTCGGAGAAAGCGGTTGGGAAGTTGATAGAACGCTCGGCCGAGTTCCGAGATCGCAAAGGCGGCTACACCAGGGTTATAAAGGCCGGAGTGAGAAAAAGGGATGGGGCAAGAATGGCGCTACTTGAACTGGTAAAATAGGCTCTAGGCGCTAGGTTCTGGGCGTTAGCGTATTCTGGCTAAAGCCTAAAGCTTAAAGCCTAAAGCTTAGTCATTTGGACTACACCATTGATGCCGAAGGTAAAATCTTGGGTCGTCTCGCGAGCGAGATCGCGATTTTGCTGCGCGGTAAAAACGAGCCCGGTTTTAATCCCGCCAGATTACCTAAAAATAAAGTTACGGTTTTGAACACGGATAAAATCAGGGTAAGCGGAAGAAAAATGCTGCAGAGACTTTACCGCAGGCATTCAGGGTATCTGGGCGGGCTAAAAGAGGAGCGGCTGCGCGATCTCATGGCGCGTGATTCGCGCAAGGTTCTTAGGCACGCTGTCGCGGGTATGCTGCCGAAAAATAGGTCCAGAAGCCGAATTTTAAAGAACCTTAATTTGATAAAGAGGTCATCTCAAAACTCTGTTTCGTAACGAAATTGCAGTAGAATAAAGAGTTTTTAGATGACCCCAAAGTAAATGGAAAAAAAGAAAGCCAAAAAAACTCCGCCAAAATCGGTACCCGACAAAGTCGGGACTAAGGGCCCCGGAGAAAAGAAGAAAACCGTTAGGGTAAAAGCAGCGCCCCAAAAATCCGAGAAGGTAGTACCGGAGGAAGAGATTGCTTCAGCCAAGTCAGACTTGGCTTCAGCCGTCCCTACAGTCCCCAAACCAGAAAAGTACTTCGAAGCCGTGGGGCGGCGTAAAACTTCTATTGCGAGAGTCCGACTTTTTACCAAACCCGGCGATTTTCTGGTTAACGATAAGCTCTATAGCGTATATTTCCCCACGATTGAGCTTCAGAAGATCGTGGAGGACGCCCTGCAGAAGATGAAGCTTTTCGGCAGATTTAAAGTTACGGTAAAGGCAAAAGGCGGAGGAATTCACTCGCAAGCAGAGGCGACTCGTCATGGCCTTGCCCGCTGTCTTACCAAATTCAACCCCGACTTTAGAAAACGCTTAAAGAGAGCGGGCTACTTAAAACGCGACCCCCGAATGAAGGAGCGAAAGAAACCGGGTCTCAAAAAAGCAAGGAGGGCACCGCAGTGGCAGAAGCGCTAAACGAGTGCCGCAGATACAAGGACTACATTGACCATATTGAGAGAATAATGTTACTTTTATTTCAGAACCCGAGTTGGAGGAGCTAGTAAATGATCGTGAGAATGAACGCGGAGCGGACGATTTATGCGGCGATTGATGCGTTTCTTTCGCTTGTCGCCCCCGATAAGGCGATTCATACCACGGTTGAGGTTTCCGTTACATCTACCGCTGACTACGAGAGGTCCAAGAGCAGAAATGTCCATTTCATTTTTGACCGGGCAAGGGGAAGTTATATTGCGGTATATTAGGCTAGCCCGGATGAAGATGAGCATATAGTTTTCGTGAGCCAGATATCTATATGGACACGAAGCGCCTGTAATGATGGGGTGCAAGTAGTCGGCGGTCAGGGCATCGGCGGTCCCCTGCATCAAGTTGCTGACGAACTTGTAGGGCAATTAGGCGGCGATCCCCAAGAATACGAAGCAGAAGCATCTTGGCTACCTGATCCGCCGAAACCCGTGAAATTGGAAAAAGTGTCGAAGGTCAGCAAGAAACAGTTTGATTTCCGCTTCAAACTCGAGATAAAGGAATAGTTCAACGCACTGCCGTATGGTTCGCCCTGCGGTATTTATTTAGGACCTTGCAAAATAGTACGACTTGTGCTATTTTAATCTCGGCTCTCTTATAGAGTAAAGGAGTTCTTGTGTCACAATTCTTGGGGGGATAAGCATTTTTATTCGACTATTCCTCGACTCGAAGACGCGTTGAGGCCGAAAATGCGCCGTCACAGAAATCCAGATGGATCCCGCGGTGGCCTGGTTGCTGAAACCGCAGAGGTGGAGAAGACAGTTTATGTTGGCCCAAACGCATGTGTTGATGGCACTGCGCAAGTTTCGGGCAAGGTCAAGTTGCTCGGCCATGCCTACGTTTGTCATCAGGCGAAAGTTTCGGGAAACGTCATGGTTTCGCAGAATGCGAGCGTGGAGGGGAATTCAAAAGTCGAAGGTAACGCGCGTATCAGCGGACGAGCCGTCGTCTCGCACTATGCGAGAGTATCGGGCAAAGTTAGGATTTCGGGGCATGTAATGATTGAGGGTGCTTCGGAGGTTAGAGGTGAAGGATCGCTTACCGGTCACCTAATCATCGATTCTCGGGACGCTAACCTCCCATGGGGTCCCAACATTACGTTGTAGATACCGCCTAGGCCCCGCGCCGGCGGTATTTCATTTTCCAAAAACCTAAGGCCTTTGTCCAGCTGAGCTGGGTTCGCCACGAACCAAAGCGTTGCAGTGACAAAAACCGTCTTTTTTGCCTTGGGCTCAGTTGACCCGGAATAATTGATAAAAACACTCGACATTTCTGTCGAGTGTTTAACGACTAAACCGTCTTGACAGGACGGCGCGACCGGTCGGGATTACTGGGCAAAACCTCCTGCTTGGATTTCCCAGAGCTTTTTATAGGTTCCGGGCATCCTAAGGAGTTCCTCGTGGGTTCCTTCGCGGGTTATTTTTCCTTCCTCTACAATCACGATCCGATCCATAAGCCGGATGGTAGATAGCCGGTGCGCGATAACAATCGCGGTTTTCCCGCGTATAAGTTCCTGCAGAGCCTCTTGAATCAAGGCCTCGGTTTCCGAGTCCAGGCTCGAGGTTGCTTCGTCAAGAATTAAGATCGGGGTGTTGGCCAGGATCGCCCGCGCAATCGCCACTCGTTGTCTTTCGCCTCCGGAGAGCTTTACTCCGCGCTCGCCGACGTACGTATCGTAGCCGTAGGGCAAGGCAGAGATAAATTCATGAGCGTGGGCTTTTTTGGCCGCCTCAACTACTTCATCATCGCTTGCCTCAAGCCGTCCGTAACGTATGTTATCTCTCAAGGTTCGGTGAAATAAATCCGGATCCTGGGGCACGAGCGCGATATTTTTCCGTAAACTGTCTTGAGTTACTTTCGCAATACTCTGGCCGTCAATGAGAATTTCGCCCGAGGTGACATCGTAGAAACGAAGCAGGAGCTTGACCGCCGTAGTTTTACCCGCTCCTGACGGTCCCACCAGCGCCACTTTTTCCCCCGGATTTATAACCAAATTAAAGCCGTCGAGAATTTTCTGCTCACGGTGGAAGGTGAAGTTCACGTTTCTAAATTCAATTTTCCCTTCGCGAACCTCAAGCGGCGGCGCATCCGGCGAGTCCATAACTGCATGGGGCGTATCCAGGATTTCTACCATCTCGTATGCTTCGGCAAAAGCCTCGTAGATTCTGCGCACCGTTCTCCCGAAGTCCCAGATGCGGTGGAAGAGTACGAGTACGACTCCCTGGATTAACGCAAAATCTCCCACGCTGAATTTTCCTTGTTTCCAAAATTCGAGAGCCAGGAGAAAGATAACCAGGTTAATGCCAATCATAAGAGCGGCCTGCAGGGCGTCCGTGACCGTATTTGCTGTCCAGGTGAAGATTCTTAGCCGTGTAAATTCGTCGAGGACCCGGGCGAAGCGCCTTTTTTCGTATTCATAGCGCGAGAAAAGCTTGATGGTGACGATGTTTGACAAGGCGTCGGATAGTGCGCCGGTTGTTTCAGAGTCTTTCTCCGCTTTCTTAAGATCGTACTTTAACTTCCATACGGCGATTCGGTAGTAAAGGGCTATAAAGCCGATAACCCAAACCGACAGGGCGGCTCCCAAAATAACGTGTCGCTCGAAAAGTATGGCGAGCACCCCGAGAATGGCGACAGCAAGAGGCAATAGTCGATCCTGCACGTGGTCGGCAACTTCTTCGAACGAACGGCTTAGCCGCCTTACTTTACGAACCAGGGATCCGGTGAAACTCGAAACGAAAAAATTGTAGGAGTGTCTCAACAGGTACTCGAAGGAAAGCCTTTCAAGATCCCTCATGACGTAAATTTCAAGATATATGTTCGTAAAAGCTCTCAGGCGACTAAACAGCCATTCGATGATTGCTATGTAGCCGAAGAGCGCAACGATAATAGACAAAAGAAGCGTCGCGGCCGCTTCCGCAGGCAGATTTTGCGATAAGGTGTCAAAGAGCTTCTTCGAATACCAGGCGCCGGCAATTTCGGTGATGGTCGCTCCGATCGAGGCAAGGAAAACTATGATTAAACTTTTAGGGTAGCGGCGGCTGCACTGCCAAAAAACGCGGATAACCGCTCCCGTAGTTCTTCTGGTTAAAGGTTTTTTCCTGATCTCTTTAGTCATATATATTTCGTCCATTCAGCGCCTCCTTTAATAAATCAGACATTTTTTATATCACTACATATAATTTCTGTCAACCCCCGCACCTTTTGTGAACCGCACAAAAGGTGCGGGGTGGACTATATTCTCGCCCTGCAACGCATACGTTAGAGCCGTGTATTAAGGCGAGTACACGTACGGATGAAATACCGGTATACAGATTGAAGACCGTGAGAATTTATGCGTTGCAGTTCACCAAAGGTGCGGGGTCAAGGTGCACGTAATCCCCGGAGCAATCGACCCTATCGAAGCGCCCTATTGAAGAGAAACTTCAATACACGTTAATAGGGCTAGAGGTCGATTTTAAACCACCTTTTGGCCTTTTTGAAAAATACGGCGCGGGGGAGATCGCGAACTGTAGCGAGATCCTCAACGGGTTCGGTGATGAGTTCCACCGTATGCCTTCCGCCGCGGCCGTCGATCTCTGTCAAAAAAACTCCTTCCTCGGTACGAATAACGGCGTGGGCGTCATCCCCGTAAAACCAGCGCGCTTCAAGGATTTTGCTATCCGAGCGAAGAATTGACTCCCGAGTTCCTTGTCTTTGAAAGGGTTGGTAGGGGTTATCTTTCATCCATAAAATTTCGAGGGAGTCCGCTTTTTGGAGAAGGATTTTTTTGTAATGGCCGTCGTAGGAGAAATTTTTTACTCCGCTCTCAACGGGCGATATTTCTCGAGATCCGTCCGAAAGAAATAGTCCGCCCGAGGGGTCAAGAATGGTAAGCATCCCTTCGTTTGACTCCCATTGCCACGGCCTCGGGGCGAGATAAAATCCGGGACGGCCGAGGGTGTCAAGTGCTCCCGTCTCAATATTGAATTTTGCGAGAAATCCGTTTTGATTTATAAAGAATACTTCGTTGGGGAGTTCATAAAAGGCAACGGTGCTTGAGGCGATAACTTTCGTTGATTTCCCGACCGTTATTGTTAAATTTCCTTTATTCGTCAGTCGGGTGTAGGACGGGGTGCTGGTCGCTAAGATTAAGGCGTTTTCCCTTGGGGTTGAGGTAGCGGCGGAAAGAGTCTGCGGAATAAGGATTATATTACGAAGCTCGGTGACAATTCCAGGTTTTACCTCTACGGTTTTTGACCAGGGTTGGTAGTCTGCCTTCTCCACCCTAAGAAGATAGGTCGCGGCTTCCATGCCGGTGAGAAGAACTCCGCCGGAAAAAAATGGGGTTTCTTTAACCAGCTGATTATTTAGAAAAACCGTAAGTCCCCGGGCCGCGGATTTTATAAAAATTCCTCCGGTTTTTTCTATGCGCCCCTGAAAAATATCAAGCGTATAGCCCCAGGAGTATGCGAGGATAAGAGGCGTTAGTATTATAAACGCCAAGACAAGGGTATAAAATATTTTCCGACGAGACGATTTACGCATATCACTCTTTCATCGTATCAAGTAGGGTTTCTCTTGTAAATTGCCGCCCTGCGGCGTATGATGGATAAAGGGCTTTCTCTAAATTTTGGATCCCGACCGCGGTCGGGAGAACAAAATTTAGTTAGAAAACCTTTACCCAGCACATAATTTACTGAAGAGAGCCGCCTAATTGCAGAAGGGCCGACAGTACACCTTCCTTGGTGGTGAAAACTCTCCAGTAAATTATGTGCTGGGCGCTGAATGCCGTAACCAAATTTTGTTCGCGCGCTTGCGCGCGACTCCAAAATTTGGACGGACATTGGCATATGCCGGAGAAATTTGTAATCAAGGGAGGAAAACCTCTTAACGGGGTTGTTGAAGTTCGCGGTTCAAAAAACGCGGCAACCAAGATGATGATTGCCGCTTTGTTGACTGAAGAGCCTTGTGTTTTAGAAAATATACCCCTTTCTGCCGAGGTTGATATCACCCGGGAGCTTTGTGAAAGCTTGGGGGCTCGAGTGGTTCTCGACAGGAAGGAGCGGCGCTGCGTAATTCAAGCGAAAGTTATTAAAGACGCTCATATTCCCGAGCTTTCCCGAAAGAATAGAATTTCGATTTTAGCCCTTGGCCCCTTGCTTCATAGAAAGGGTATCGCCGAAGTTCCGGTACTGGGCGGATGTCCCATCGGTCACCGTCCCATTAACTTCCACGTGGAAGCTCTTTCTAAAATGGGAGCCAGAATCGAGCGTAGAGAGCGTTCTTATTACGCCGAGGCGCCCTCAAAACTCCGCGGGGCCGAAATTGAATTGCCTTATCCTTCGGTTGGAGCTACGGAAAACGTGATTCTCGCTTCAACCCTTGCCCAAGGCCGGACTTTTTTGAAAAACGCCGCCATGGAGCCGGAAATTTTAGACCTTGTGCGGATGCTTTCTTTGATGGGCGCTCGCCTAAAAGTATTACCGGGCCGCTCTATAGAAATCGAAGGCGTATCTGGGCTTCGGGGCGTCAAGGTCGAGATCATGCCGGATCGAACAGAGGCGGTTTCTTTTGCGGCGGCGGCTCTTGCAACCGAGGGCGATCTGTATATTCAAAATGCGAGGAGGGAGGACTTGCATCCTTTTCTTGAAAAAGTTAAATCCATAGGCGGGGAGTACGAATTTAAGTCGTCGGGGATTAGATTCCGGGGCAGAAAACCGTATCGGCCGGTAGAGATTGAAACCGCGCCTCACCCCGGATTTATGACGGACTGGCAGAGTCCTTTTGCGGTACTCTTGACGCAGGCTGGAGGGGAGTCAATAATACACGAGACCGTATACGAAGATCGGTTGGGATATCTGGGCGATCTTAATCGTATGGGCGCTCGAAGCCGCATTTCAGAAGAATGTTGGGGATCGGCGAGGCAGTGCCGTTTCCGGGGCAAGCCGTATCAACATAGCGCGAAAATTTTGGGCCCCACGGCGCTTCGCGGAGCGGAAATTAAAATGCCGGATATCCGTTCCGGTATGGCGCACATAATTGCCGCGCTAGCAGCTCGCGGGGAATCGGTGATTACGGGGGTGGAACATATTGATAGGGGATATGAGAGAATAGATGAGAGGTTGAAATCACTTGGTGCGCAGATTCAAAGACTGAGCAGATAAGTGCTACGAAATACGAAAAAGTACGAAATTACGAAACCGAGAATTTCTTTCGTACTTTCGTAAGATTTCGTATTTCGTAGCCAAAAAGGTGTTCATCAGAAAAATCGGAATTGATCTCGGCACTGCCAATACTCTTGTTTTCGTTCCCAAAAAGGGAGTGGTTTGTAACGAGCCTTCGGTGGTGGCGGTGGCGCGTGATGAAAATAAGGTTCTTGCCGTAGGTAACGAGGCAAGAGACATGATCGGCAGAACCCCGGACACGATTGTAGCTTACCGCCCGTTAAAAGACGGGGTAATTGCCGATTACCGTGTGACTGAAGCCATGCTTCGTTATTTTATTTCCAAAGTCATGGGCCGTTTTAGGCTTTTCAGGCCGGAAGTTATGGTTTCGGTTCCGGCGGGTGTCACTTCAACCGAACGGAGAGCGGTAATCGAAGCGACTGTTCAGGCTGGCGCCAAGGCGGCTTATGTGGTAAAAGAGCCGGTACTTGCCGCCATTGGAGCGGGGATTCCGATAAACGAACCTTCAGGACACATGGTAGTGGATATTGGCGGGGGAACTACGGATGTTGCGGTAATATCTCTTGGCGGAATCGTCACTTCGACCTCGGTAAAAGTGGCGGGAAATAAGCTGGATCAGGCCATTGCCGATTACATTAAGAAAAATTATAACTTGGCCATCGGCGATCGCACCGCGGAGGATATAAAAATTCAGATAGGGTCGGCTGTGCCGACGGATGACCCGACGTTAAAGATGGAAATTAAAGGGAGAGATTTGATGACCGGTCTTCCTAAGACGGTTGAACTCAGTTCTCCCGAAGTTACGGATGCCATTGCGGACGAACTCGACGAAATAATTCGCGCCATAAAATCGGTTTTGCACGACACGCCCCCCGAACTTTCGGCCGATATTATGAATAAAGGGATTGTAATGACCGGTGGCGGATCGCTTCTAAGAAACATCGGCGAGCTGGTTCTTCAAGAAACCGGAGTTCAGGCCCACATCGCCGAAGAGGCGTTACTTTGTGTGGCAAAAGGAACTGGGATAGCATTGGAGCATCTCGAAGTCTATAAACGCTCGATTATGTCGAAAAGATAAAAGTTAATGATTGAAGTCGGACTTCAATCATTAAAAACAGGATGGTTCTGGGTCAGGAAAGACAACTTAGCTATCTCGGTAAGGTCCTACAAAACGAGCGGATTTCGCATGTCTATCTTTTTTACGGTCCGGAAGGGGTGGGGAAATTTACGGTGGCCAAACTTCTTGCAGAAAAGTTGGAATGCGGTAGCCCAGTGGTTCTTGATACCGAACATACCCTTCTTTCGAAGAAGGAAGAAAGGAAGGACATACCCGTAGAAGATATCCGTGAACTCAAACGTATTTTTTCTTTGGCGCCGGAGGGCAAAAAGTGGAGAGTTGCCGTTATCAATCAAGCGGAAAGGTTGAGTCAGGCCGCCTCGGACGCCTTCCTTAAACTGCTTGAAGAGCCGGCTTCGCAAACCCTTTTTATTCTGGTAACTTCAAATCCCGAACTTCTCCCCCAAACCGTTATCTCGCGCACCCAGCCGATTCGTTTTTCTTTGGTTCCCGAGAAAACGCTTGCTCAATATCTTGAATCCGAGAATGTGACCCCTCAGCGCCAAAAAGAAATTCTTTGGATAGCCGACGGAAGGCCCGGAGTAATGATGCAATTGCTGGGGGATGATAAGCGCCTGGAAGAAGAAAAGAAACTCGTAAAAGAGATCCACTCTTTTATCAGTACGGGCGGATTGCCTCAGGCCTTTTTGCTTTCTGAAAAAATTTCGCAAGACGAAAAACTCCGTTCCAAAGCCATCGCTTATGTGCTAAGATTTCTCAGACAGAAGCTGCTTGTCACCCTGGATCGTGACCAGAACATTTCCCAAGTCTTAAAGGCGATTCTGCGCTCCACAGCCATACTCGAGACCACGAACGTAAATCCGAGACTGGCCCTCGATACCATTTTTTTAAATGCCTTACCCCGTGAGATGGCGATTTCATCCATCTCACGGGACTTATCTTAGATGGCCCTTCGTATAATTCTCGTTATTTTAATAATTATACTCGGCGTGCTTGTTGTTATTCCCTTCGTTTTAAGTATTGCGGGAGTGCGTTCATTTCAGTTTGGATCTCTGGGAGAAGCTGTTCCGGCAGGCGAGGGGATTTTGCGCTCGGAAGATCTTGGCAAGACTTGGGAGAGCGCTGCAGTTTCGGAAGAGAAACGCGTTCGTTTTCCCGCTGAGATTTTTGATATTGCTTTTCACCCCGAAGATCCCAAGGTTATTTATTTGGGTACCAAGTCCGCCGGTCTTTGGAGAAGTGAAAATGCCGGAAAATCCTGGAAAAAAATGGCGGATCGCGCTTTAACTCTTGATCCCGCGGCGGACGTTTATAAAATCGCCGTCAATCGCGTCAATCCAAAAATCATCTATCTTGCAGTGTTTCAAGATCAGAGAGGCAGGGTTCTTAAAAGTGAAAACGGAGGTGAGTCATTTAACGAAGTATATTTTGTAGCCGCTGATCGTCTTCTCGTTACGGATCTTTATATAAATCCGCGGAATGCGGACCAGGTGATTATAACCGCCGGCCAGGGGGGCTTGTTCGAAACCCTGAATGGCGGGGTTACTTGGCGGGTAAAACGCTGGTTTTCGGAGGCCTTGACCCAGCTGGTCGTCAACCCGGCCTTTATTCGAGAAATGTATGTGACCACCGCAAGCGGAAATCTGTTTAAAACTTTTGACGGCGGAGAGAATTGGGCGGATCTTAATGCGGGATTTAAGCGAATAGCAAGTGCCCAACCCAGAACCCCGCAATTGAATTTAAATCCTTTTGGAGAAATTCTGCGCCGCGACTTAAAAGTTTTGGTAATGGATCCCAATGTTTCCGTGAACCTTTACCTCGGTTCGAGGGACGCACTGTTGAAATCTACAGACGGAGGATTTTCTTGGCAGCGGCTTGAAGTTCTTATTCCTCCCGAAGCCCTGCCGGTAGGTTACGTGGCTATCGATCCAAGAAATTCGGCGAGAATCTTTGTAGCCGCCGCTAATCAACTTCATTTTTCCGGGGATGGAGGAGTAAACTGGGATGTGGATGTTTTGCCGACCGAATCCAGGATTAAGAAATTGTTGATACATCCGGGTAAGCCGGAGGTGATGTTTGCTATACTTGGACGGTAGGGCTACGAAATACGAAGTAGTACGAAATTACGAAACCATGCAATGTTACATAAACTACGGAGAAAGGATCTTGTATTCCCGGAATTGAGTTACCAGATACTTGGTGTGTTATTTGACGTATGGTTTAGAGTCGGTCATGGTCACCGTGAGTCCTTCTATCAAAAGGCAGTAGCACAAGGTTTTAAAATTGCCGGAATTTCTTTTCGCGAGCAAGTACCAGCTAAGCTATCCTATAAAGGGGAGATAATAGGCACCTATTATTTTGATTTTCTGATTGATGATAGAGTTGTAGTGGAGTTAAAGGTTAGGGAATACTTTTCAAAGCACGATATTGACCAAGTACTTGCCTACTTAAAAGCAAAGAAGCTTCGACTCGGAATACTAGCGCATTTTACTAAAGGTGGCGTTAAGTTCAAAAGAGTAGTGAACCTCACGTGATAATCTTTTCGTAATTTCGTATAATTTCGTATTTCGTAGCCAAATTATGCAGGAATTTAAACCAAAACTGGAAAAAATCCTTGAGCGCCTGAAACAAGAGGTCGCGGGATTACGCACGGGTCGAGCAACCCCCGCCCTCGTAGAAAATATAGAAGTGGATTGTTACGGAACCAAGACTCCTTTAAAAAGGGTGGCCGCGATCTCGAGCCCCGAACCGCGTTCACTCTTAATTCAGCCTTGGGATAAAAACGTGATTCCGGCGATAGAAAAGGCAATACAGAACTCAACCTTGGGCATAAATCCAGTTACCGACCGCGAGGCCATTCGTCTCTCAATTCCCTTGCTCACGGAGGAGCGAAGAAGGGAACTCGTTAAGCTTCTGGGGCGCCATTTGGAGGACGCAAGGATTCAGGTAAGGCGCGAGCGGGAAGAAGTCCTGAAACAAATTGAAGAGAGAGCCAAAGTCTCTAGGCCCGAAGGGCCGGGATCCCGGCCGCAAAGCGGCCTAGGGAAAATAGGCGAGGACGAGAAATTCCGCCAAAAAAACGAGATCCAAAAAATAGTGGATGAGATAAATAAAAAGATAGAAGAGGTCGGAATTACGAAAGAAAAAGAAATAACCGCGATTTAAATTTTACAGCGAATGAATTTATACCTCATCTATACAGCTCTAGCTGTATAATTGCAAATATACTACATGAAAAAGAAACGTCTCGACGAGGTTCTTATTGAGAATGGATTCGTTTCGGATAGGGACGACGCTTTTGTAAAAGTGACCGAAGGATTAGTTTTTGTGGATGGGCAGAAGGCGGTATCGCCCGCCCAACCGGTTGGGAAGACCGCGAAGATCGAGGTGCATAAAGGCTTTACATATGTGGGCAGGGGGGCTTTCAAACTCGAGGCGGCTCTTCGGGAATTTCGCATATCGCCCCTTGGTAAAATCTGTGTGGATATTGGTTCTGCCACCGGAGGATTTGTCGAGATTCTTTTGAAATACGGCGCCAAAAAAGTTTACGCGATTGATACAGCCAAGGGGAAGCTTGCTTTGAAACTCCGGGAAGATCCGCGGGTTAAGGTATTCGAGGGGTACGATGTGCGGGACATTCGGGAGTTGCCGCAGCGAGCCGAATTGGTTACGATAGACGTGTCTTTGATTTCACTCCAAGAGATACTTAGTGCCGCCAGGCGCTTTTTGGCACCGGACGGTTCGGTAATTGCGCTTTTTAAACCGCAGTACGAAACCCGCGACCCCCGAATATTGAAACACGGTGTAGTGCGTACCGCCGAAGCCCGGCAAAAACTTTTGAATGATTTTATGAGCTGGGCGGGTAGCGATTGGACGATTGTAAACTGGATGGAGTCGCCCGTCCGGGGTAGCGAGGGTAACGTGGAATATTTATTATGGTTACGTTTGTCCTAGTAATTATCGTTATAAGTCTTTTAATCCTCGTCCACGAATGGGGGCATTTTTATTCTGCGAGGAAGCTAGGCGTAAAAGTGGAGGAATTCGGTTTCGGGTTCCCTCCCAAAATTTTTTCAACCACCCGGAACGGGGTTCGGTATTCAATCAACCTTTTTCCTTTTGGCGGATTTGTTAAAATTTTCGGCGAGCACGGGGAGGGGGAGGGCGAGGAACAAAGTTTTATTTCGCGCCCGGCCTGGCACAGATTTTTAATATTAGCCGCGGGGGTGGCGATGAATTTGGCGCTTGCCTGGTTTTTTTTCAGCGCGGGGTCCGCCATCGGGGTTCCGGGAATAAAAGAAGGGGCGGGTCCTGAGATTCCGGTGTCTGTTATAGGCGTGTCGCCGGGTTCGCCTGCTGAAAAAGTAGGGCTTCGTTTTGGGGACCAGATTCTTGAAATAAAAACAAGCGATATTTCTTTGCGCATCGAAAAAGAAAAAGACGTAAAAGATTTGGTCGAAGCGTATCGGGGGGAGGAAATAACGCTTGCGGTGAAAAGAGGCGAGGAGATAATTGAAATAACAGCCACGCCCCGTTTTAGCGTGCCCGAAGGCGAGGGGCCTCTAGGGGTTGCGCTTGGGAAAGTTTCTGTCATCAAGACCCCGCTTTGGTTTGCGCCGATCGAGGGTTTTAAAACCCTTATCCGCACGGTTGCGGCCGCGGTGGACGGTTTGGGAAGTTTGATTCGAGATTTGGTACTCACGCAAAAAACCTCGGTTGAAGTAACCGGACCGGTGGGGATTTTCTTTTTCGCCCGCGATACCTGGACTTTGGGATTAGCTTATTTTTCCCAGTTTGCGGGGGCGCTTTCCGTGAGCCTTGCGGTTTTGAACTTTCTCCCTATTCCCGCGCTTGATGGCGGGAGAGTGCTTTTTCTGGTTATTGAAAAACTGCGCCGTCGCAGGATTGACCCTCGCCTGGAGAATTTCGTGCACACTC
>CAYPFS010000008.1:0-537 GCA_964410175.1 uncultured Candidatus Saccharibacteria bacterium | reverse complement strand
CTCTTGGATTTGCGTTTCTGGTTTTACTTATGATTCTGGTGACGTATCGGGATATAGCTAGAATTATATGATGAACATAATGCGAAATTTGTGAACACGTTATGCGAACTTTGCGAACAACGTACATCGGGGTTAGGCGCGGTTCGCATAGTTCGCATGCGATTTCGTAGGTTCGCATTAGATTTGTGAGTTTTCAAATTAGACAAGAAAAATTCGAGGGGCCGCTTGAGCTTCTCCTCGATCTTATAGAAAAAGAAAAACTGGCGGTTTCGGAAATTTCGCTGGCCAAAGTTGCAGACGGGTATTTAAGCTACGTTAGAGAGCTTGAGAAAATTGACCCCGAGGAGCTTGCGGAATTTTTAGTGGTGGCGGCGCAGCTTATGCTTGTTAAATCTCGGGCGCTTCTGCCATCGCTCAAACTCGGAGAAGAAGAGGAAGCCTCTATTGAGGAACTTGAGAAGAGGCTGGCGGAATTGAAAAGAATTAGGGAAGCCGCATCTGGTTTAAATAAGCTTGCAAAAGAAAAGCGATACATTT
>CAYPFS010000007.1:7949-19974 GCA_964410175.1 uncultured Candidatus Saccharibacteria bacterium | reverse complement strand
AGGTTGCTCAATTGAAAACTCAAATTGCTGAAATCCAGCAAAAAATCGTTGAAAAACTTAAAGCGCCGGTCGGGGTTCCGCCCGCTTACGGCGTATTTAGCCGTGATCTTGATCCGGGAATGAGAGATGAAGAGGTAAGAAGACTGCAGGAGATTTTTAAAGCTGACCCGGGGCTTTATCCTGATGGATTAGTGACAGGTTACTATGGCTCTCTTACCGCTGCGGCCGTAAGGCGTTTTCAGGCGCGCCACGGACTTCCGCAGGTTGGAAGGGTTGGGCCCCAAACCAGAAAGAAATTGAATGAAGTATATGGCCAAGCGCCTGCCCCGGCCCCTACTCCTACTCCTACTCCTACTCCCGCTCCCGCTCCTGTTCCACAGGCCACCCCGGCGCAGCTTAAGACGATTCAGGATCAAATTAAGGCGCTACAAGCAAAATTGATTCAGGAGCAGGTTAAACTCATTCAGGAAAAAATTAAGGCGCTGCAGAAGTAAGTTTACCCCGTTAGAGAATGTCCCGTGGCTTACCGCGGGGTCTAACAGCTCAATACGAGCGCGGGGTGTAATGCCCCGCGCGAGTTATCTAACGGCGTTTACTAAATCAAGAACCCCCCGATGACCATCGGGGGGTTCTTGATTTACATCTTTTTCCACAGTTGTTATAATGATTACGTATGAGGAGAATCGCCTTAATTCTACTTTCATCTTTAATTTTTCCCGCAGCAGTTCTTGCGGGCGGTTTTGAGCGAGACCTTTACTTTGGCTTGCGTAATGATCCCGACGTGTCCCGTCTCCAGGAGTTTCTAAAGGAGAGAGCGATTTATGACGGACCGGTTACAGGAAACTTTCTTTCCCGCACCTTAGAAGGGGTTAAGCGTTTTCAGGAAAAAGAAGGGATTAGGCCCGCTGCGGGATTCTTCGGACCCAAAACAAGAGCGAGGGCTAACGAACTCTTTGTTGAGACAAAAGCTACGGCGGATTCGATTCGTTCCCGGATTCTGGCGCTTCAAGCCCAGCTTGCGGAGCTTCAAAAGCAGTTGGCAGCGGAAAGCGTATCTTCGCCACCCTTGCCGTCCACACCGGTCCTACCGGCCCCTCCCGTAAAAGAACTTCGGGTGGCTGGCGGCGGGACAATCGGTTTGCCTGATGTGTCCGTAAGTCCCATAAAAATGGGGAGTATTGCGATTAAAAACACTCAAGATTCCGAAATTCTCTTTGCTCAAATCGTGGTCCGCGTAACGGATAATCTGAATTCCCGTTTCAATCGGGGGCGCGAGGTTTTCTTTACTTTACGGGAGGGAACCGACTTTTCGGATGCGCTGGTTTCCCGCACTTCCTATAAGTTTAATTCAAACGCGCCCATACCCGATCCGCATAAGGAGGATTTGGGCCTGTTTTTTCCAAAACTTTTTAAGTCAGGAGCCGAGAATACTTACGGACTGTGGATTGAGAATCTCGATGTGGCGGAAGGGGGAGATTTAAAATTTGAATTCTCTAAATTTTTGGCCACAACAGAGGTAAGTCCGCAGGGAGGATTTATATTTACTTTGTCCAAGTAAGAAACGTATACTTTTCCTTTGCCGGTTTGACCCCGCGCCTTTTGCGAACTATATCCTCGCCCAGCAACGCATACATTTAACCAGTGTATAAGGTGATTACATATACACGGGTAAAATATTGATATACAGATCTAAACCCGCGAGGATTTATGCGTTGCGGTTCACAAAAGGTGCGGGGTTGACTGTCCAGGCGATTATTTGTTATTTTGGCCCTATGCCAAGGGCCATTATAATCGCCTTTTTAGCTTTATTACTGCCCGCTGCAGCGCTTTCTACCCAGCATGTAGCGGGTTTAATTTTCACCTCATATCCGCAAACCATTGCTCCCGGGGAGGTTTCGGACGAAATAAATCTCGCAATGCAGGATGCGGCAGGCAATCCAGCAGCGCCCAACGAGACGGTTTATTTGGAATTCTACTCCACATCCGCGGGCGGAGAATTTTTAAACGCTTCTCGGGAGGCAGTAAGCAAAACCTGGAATAGTAATTGGCAAAAACGAAGTTTCTACTATCGTGATTCTACATCGGGGACCCATACCCTGAAGGTCGTGGGCACAGGAAAGGTTTCGGGAAAATCATGGATTGCGGTCCAGAAAATTGTTGTTTCGGGCGCGGTCGACGAAGCGGGGAGGTCTCCGGCCGGCGGCGTGTCCGGCCAACCGCAAAGCGCGCCAGCTTCTATTGAGGCCCGGGCTGGAGAGGACAAAACCGTAACCGTAGGTTCGGCAGTTTATTTCGTTGGAGAGGCGGTCGGTTTGGATGGAAAGCCGCTTGAGAATGCGCGTTTTTGGTGGAATTTCGGCGACGGTAAGACCCAAGAGGGCAGATCAGTTTCTCACATTTTTATGCTTCCCGGCGCCTATACCGTGGGCCTTCATGTATCGTCAGGCCAATACTCTGCATCTGACTACATGACGGTTTTGGCTACTCCGAACCAACTGGCGATAAAAAGCGTTATATCCGGAGAAGGGGGGCACATTCTTTTTATAAATAACGGACAAACCATGGTTGATATTGGCGGATGGATTTTGGAAGACTCCTCCGGAAAAAGATTTATTATTCCCGCAGAAACTAAAATCGGGCCGCAGGCCGAAGTGGCGTTTTCCAACTTCAGCACTTCCTTGCTGGGCAGTGACGGTTTAACTTTAGTAATCCGGTATCCTAATGGTAAAGAGGCGCTGAAATGGAGCGGTGGAGTGAGTATAGAAACGGATGTTCAGCACCGGAAGTTGAACAAAGAGGCATCTTTTCCAGCGCCTGCCGGATTGAAGACTGAAGAGGCGTCCGTCATTACAAACCAAGCCGAGGGCGAGGCGAAGCAATCTAGGGAGTTTGCGGAAACTACGGCAACCGGGGTCAACCCGAATCTATTTCTCATTTTAGCCATAATCGTGAGTTTCGCAGCCGGCATCGGTTTCTTGGTCATGCGACACTATGGGAAAACTTAAAATCTTTGTATTAACCACCTCCTATTATCCTTTTATCGGCGGAGCAGAAATCGCGATTCAAGAAGTTGCAAGGCGGCTTAAAGACCGCTTTGACCCCGCACCTTTTGTTGGCAGTAAAAATTTGGACGGGACCCCGCCAACTAAAGGTGCGGGGTTTGATTTTTATATTGTCACCTCACGTTTCCGTCGCGATTTGTCCAAACGCGAGATAAGGCCGGAAGGGATAGTAATTCGCCTCGGTCTCGGTACCCACCTAGATAAGTGGTTTTTCCCATTTTTGGCATTTTGGAATGTGTTTGGCCAACACTCGGTGTTGACCATGCTTTGGGGTGTAGATATTGGGATGGGTTCGCTTACGGCGGCGATTTTAAAGATATTTAAGCCAAAAATTCCCTTTGTTTTTACTATTCAATACGGCTACGGCGAGGCGCGGCTAAAAAGGGGCCGCTGGGGATTCATCGGGTTGGCATTCCGGTTTATTTTGAGCCGGGCAGATTACGTTACTGCGATCTCAACCCACCTTCTGAATCTGGCGAAGGAGTATGGATATAAGGGGCCGGGAGAAGTTATACCCAATGGAGTGGATATTCGACGCTTCGCGATACACGATACACGCAGTACGATCCATGGTAAAAAGATAGTTGTCACCACTTCGCGGCTTGTCCAGAAAAATGGCATAGATACGTTAATTTCAGCGATAGCAGAGGTGAAAAAGACGATGCCGGACGTCCAGTGCTGGATTATAGGAGACGGGCCGGAGAGAAAAAAACTTGAGTTGCAGATTACAAGCTATAAGCTGCAAGCTAATGTAAAACTATTCGGACAAATTCCTTATGATAAAATTCCTGAATATCTTCATAAGGCTGACATTTTTGTAAGACCCTCGCGTTCCGAAGGTATGGGAAATTCTTTTGTCGAGGCGCTAGCCGCGGGTCTCCCGATTATCGGAACTCCTGTCGGAGGGATCACGGACGTTATCGAAAACGGCATAACAGGAATTTTCTCGAGAGCGGATGATCCCGGGGATCTTGCCGAGAAAATTAAACTGCTTCTTGAAGACGAGAGACTGTCTTTGGCCATCATTGAGAACGGTCGAAAAATGGTGGAGAAGCGGTTTTCGTGGGACAAAATTTCCGCTTCCTATGGACGAATTTTTCTCGGTCAACGCTCGGTGTTGACCCTTTTGATTGCTGCCCCGCTTTATCCCCCCCAATTGGGCGGGCCTGCGCTGTACGCAAAAAACCTCGGCGAGGAGTTTAAAAAAATGGGTTATGGCGTCCATATTTTCTCTTTTGGCCCCCTTCTCCGCTATCCCAACGGTATTCGCCACTTTCTATATTTTCTAGGACTTCTCCGGCAGACGCCAAGAAGCAGTATACTTTTTGCCTTGGATTATACGAGTGTGGGATTCCCGGCGGCTCTAGCCTCCTTGATTTTCAGAAAACCGCTGGTGATACGGCTTGAGGGAGATTTTTTATGGGAAAATTTTGTGGAACGCGCGCATAGGGATGTTACGCTGTCTGATTTTTACCGTGAGCCGCAATCCCTTTCACGAAAAGAGCGCCTGATTCGCATGGTCTCTTTCTTTGTATTTCGGCGCGCCTCGAGTCTTGCGTTTTCCTCCGAATGGCGTCGTAAGATGATGGTTGAAGCCTACGGAATCCCCCGCGAGAAAACCGTAATTATCCGTAACGCCTTTCCTTCCGTTAAGCCACAAGCCACAAGCCACAAGCCACAAGCTAAAGTTATCCTCTGGGCCGGCCGGATGCTTTATCTTAAGAATCTTAAACGCCTTATCCGCGCATTTGCCAAAGCAAACGACGGTTCATGGGGGTTGCATTTAGTAGGAGGCGGTTCTGAAAAGGAAAGTCTGAAGGCGCAAGTTAAAAGCTTAAAATTGGAGAAAAACATAAAATTTTTTGACCCCGCTCCTCACGATGAACTTCTTGAAAAAATGCGAAATTCCGCTTTTTTGGTTCTACCCTCTTTATCCGAAGTCGGGCCTAATGTAATTGTCGATGCGCTGAATGCCGGAACCCCATTTATTATGACGAGCGAAACAGGATATACGGAATATGTCGCCAGTGCGGCGGTTTTGGTCGATCCGTTGAGTGAAGACGATTTGGCGACGAAGCTGAAATTTTTGATGGATGAAAAAAACAGGGAAAGCCAGCGAAAAAAAGTCGGAGATTTTTCCATATCCAGGAGTTGGCGGGAGGCCGCCGGAGACTGGATTAAAACTTTTCAGGAGTTATGAGGACCTTGGTCATCGGACGCGAGCCGAATCTTTTTGATGAAAATTCCGAAGCGTTTCGGAGAGTCCGCGAGTACGCGGAGCTTTTTGATGAATACCACGTTATAAATACAGGGGTGAAAGGAGAGGTGCGTAATTACGGCAAGTTTGTAATCTGGCCGGTTAGCTCGAGATTCCTCGGAGCGGTACGACTTGGCAGAAAAATAGTGTATGAGCATGCAATTGGCGTTGTCACTGCCCAAGATGCCGGAGAATCAGGGCTCAACGCCTATTTTTTATCAAAATTCTGCAAGATTCCTCTTTGTCTACAGCTTCACACCGATGTTTACAGCCCTTGGTACAGGCGCGCTTCCTGGAAAGAACGGATACGATATTGGCTGGCGCGTTTTCTAATTCCAAGGGCAGATTGCATACGGGTGGTTTCGGAACGGATCCGAGATTCGATATCGCGGAGCCTGAACCTTCAGCGTGGGGCGCAGCCTCCCAAAATTTTCGTTTTACCTATTTTTACCGATATTTCTAAATTTCTTGAGGCGAAGCCGAATGCGGCAGAAGAACGATTCCGCAACTACGATTTTAAAATGCTCGCCGTCGGCCGCTTAGTCGATAAGGAAAAGAATTTCTCGATGCTTATAGAAATGATGCGTGGGTTTGTAAAAATTTGTCCACGAGCTCTATTGGTTATAGTAGGTGAAGGCCCAGACAGGGCCAGTTACCAGTTACTGGTTACCGCTTACCGGCTGGACAGGAATGTCATCATAGAGGGTTGGTGCGATGATCTCCCCGGTTTCTATAAATCCTTTGACGTTTATCTCATGCCGTCCAATTACGAGGGTTGGGGAAGGACCGTGATTGAGGCAATGGCTTCAGGCCTTCCGGTGGTTATGACAAATGTCGGCTTAGCCGGAGAGGTGGTGAGAAACGGAGAAAACGGAATTGTGATTCCGGTGGGAGATCGGAGGGCTTTTTTTGAAGCGGTTGTGAATCTGTATAAAAACCCGGAAAAACGTGTTAAGTTGTCAATAAAGGGACAGGCAACTATTAAGAGTTTAAGACCGGTTACGAAAGGGGAGTACCTGGCCCTCTATAAAAATGCGTATTTTAATTGTTACTCAAAAAGTAGATAAAGAGGATGATAATCTCGGCTTTTTCCATCGTTGGCTCGAGGAGTTTGCCAAGAGCTGTGAAACGGTTACGGTAATTGCTCTGGCAATCGGGCCGCATTCCCTGCCGAGAAACGTCGTACTTTTCGATCTTGGGAAAGGAAAGTGGAGAGGGATGCGGCTTTTAAACTACTTCAGGTTTCTTTTGAAAGCCATCCCCGCGAGTGACGCCATTTTTTTTCACATGAATCCGGAATTTGTTCTTGCGGCCTCCCCCTTTTTACTTTTTTCAAGAAAACCATCCGCGCTCTGGTACGTGCATAAATCCGTAACCCGGCGCCTGGTACTAGCCGAACGTTTGGTTAGCTGGATTTTTACCGCGTCCGAACTTAGTTTCCGCCTCCCTTCGAAGAAGGTTATCTATACCGGACATGCCATCGATACGGATCTATTCAGACCCGTAACTTTAGGAAATTCGACTTCCTTAGGGGAGTCGAATTTCCTTACGCTGCGCCTGCTCACCGTTGGTCGGATTTCTCCGGTAAAGGATTTGGAAACCGTGGTTCGCGCTTGCGCGATTCTTCAAAACACTTGGGACGAGCAATGGATTCTTTCGATTGTGGGGGGTCCGCTCCTAGCACGCGATGAGGAGTACTTAAAGTTGCTGAAAAGAGCGGTGGCGGAAAACGGACTTGAAGCCAGGGTTCATTTTTACGGATCACGGCCTTTTGGGGAGATACCCGATTTTTATCGTGAGCACGACATTTTTATTTCTATGTCCACCACCGGATCGATCGATAAATCGGTGCTGGAGGCCATGAGTTCGGGGCTAACGGTGGTAACAGCCAACGAGGCTTTTCGGGAGCTCTTGAGCCCGCGTTATTTCCTGGAGCGCCGGTCGCCCGAAACCCTATCCGAACGAATTAAGGCCTTGGCGCATGAGACGCGGCCGAATACGGCCTTGCGGGAAATGGTACGCGAACATCACGACCTCTCCCGCACCGTAGAAAAAATTTTGGAGCTTCTTAAACGCAGCGATCCGCCCCCTTGTTAACAAGGGGGCGGAATCCCACGTATTAAAATATGAGAGTGTTAATGTATCATTCCATTTCGGATTCGGAGTGGTTTTATGCCTTGTCTCCCTACCAATTTGAACGGCAGGTGCGTTATCTCTCCGAATCTTATAAACCGGTTGCGCTTTCCGAAATTTACGAATTTGTTGAAGGAAAACGGCAGCTATCTGATCATTCGGTCGCTCTGACTTTTGATGACGGATACCGGGATTTTTTGACCGAGGCTCTACCTATCCTTGAAAGGTATAAAGTTCCGGCAACCGTTTTTCTTTCAGTTGGTCCGGCCGGCGAGCGAAAATCGGGTGAGGGAGGGGAACTGCTTACTTCGGAAGAAATCAAGCTTCTTGCATCACATCCCCTGGTTGAGATTGCAAGTCATGGTTTAACCCATAGAAAACTTACCCAGCTTCGGCCAGAAGAGGCGGAAAACGAAATTAAGTCTTCGAAAGTTATACTGGAGGAGCAAACCAGCCGCCCGGTCTTGTTTTTTGCTTATCCCTACGGAAGTTTTAATGCCCAAATTATAGAGTCGGTTGCCAGGGCCGGTTACCGCGGAGCGGTCGCGGCTCTGCCGTTCCCCATTCGTAGAGCATGTTCGGAAACCCGCTTCCGTAGCGAAATCGCAGAGTTTCGAGCGAGCCGCCCCGGCGGAAAGCGAGATGTATCCTGTGATATATCGAGCTTGAGCCGTTGGGTGTCGCAGCCGAAATTATGCGATTGCAGCAGAATATGGGGTTTCCGAACACGCTCTAGGGGGAGCGACCCTTTCGCCCTGGGACGTATGGATGTTAATAAATCGCTTTCTTTTTTTGAGTTTAAACTACGGCTTACGCGGGTCGGAGATTGGTATTTTAAATTATGGAAAATTCTAAGAAAAAAACCGCTTTGGTAACCGGAGGCGCGGGGTTTATAGGCCCGGCCCTAATTGAACTTTTGCTTCCGAAGTATCGTGTTATTTCTCTTGACAACTATTTTCTTGGCAGAGAGGAAAACCATATTCCCGGAGCGGAATATCTCCGCGGCCATACTAAAGATATTGAGGAGCTTCTGGGCCGCGAAAAGCCGGACATTATTTTTCACCTTGGGGAGTATTCCCGCGTTGAGCAAAGTTTTGACGATCTAGAGCTCGTATGGGAGTCAAATGTACTTGGAACTTTCCGCGTGCTTGAATACTGGAGAAAGAGGGGGTGTAAATTGGTGTATGCCGGTTCTTCTACCAAGTTTGCCGAAGGAGGCCTTGGCAGATATCAAAGTCCTTATGCCTGGTTTAAAGCCTCTAATACCGAGTTTGTCGCAAACTACGGAGATTGGTTCAGCCTGCCGTACGCCATAACCTATTTTTACAACGGTTATGGTCCAAGAGAAATCTCGCAGGGCCCTTACGCCACGGTAATAGGCAAGTTTAAAGAGCAATATCGGCGCGGCGAGCCATTGACCGTGACTTCACCCGGTACCCAAAGGCGCAATTTTACCCATGTGCGGGATTTGGCGCGGGGAATAATGCTGGTAGGCGAACGAGGCCAAGGGGACGAATATGGATTGGGGCATCCGGAATCCTTTAGTATTCTTGAGATCGCCCAAATGTTTGGCGGAGAAATCGCGATGCTCCCGGAACGCAAAGGCAACCGGATGGATTCGCGGGTTGATAGCTCACGGGCGGAGAAAGAGTTTGGATGGAAAGCCGAACATCACATCCGGGATTATATAGAAGCGATTAAATCCCGCTAGAAGTCGCGCCTTCTCCGAAGGCGCGGGTCCAAGGGAGCGTGGCGCGGCTGCTTCTAACAGGAATGATGGCTCAAAAATTTAGACGAATAAATAAGATACCGTGTTCGGTTGGAATACTGACGCTTAATTCCGGTAAAACTTTACGGCGCTGTCTTGAGTCTGTGTCACACTTTGCGGAAATTGTAATTTGCGACGGAAACAGTACCGATAACACTCTTGAGATTGCGCGAGATTACGGATGCAAGGTTATAAAGCAGTACGATTCGGACCGGCCGAATTTAAGCTGCGTGCGCGACAAGGCTAATGTACGCAATAAAACTCTGCGGGCCTCCCTACACGATTGGCATTTTTATCTTGACTCCGACGATGCGCTCTCACCCGAGGCTGTGGAAGAAATCCGGGGTATAGTCGCCGATACGCGCCTGCCACATTTGATTTACCGCATACCCCTTCGGATTATTATTGACGGGAAAGTCGTCAAGCACTCATCCAACTATCCTTACTTTCAAAATCGGCTTTTTCACCGATCCGCAGGCGCTTATTTTAAAGGCGCGGTGCACGAGCGGATAGTCTTTGACAAGGAGAAGTATAAAATCGGAACCTTGCGCGGATATTACGACAATCACTGGACCCGGGAGCTCGTAAAAAATATCTTCCAAGATTTAAGAACTTACGCCGAGTGGGAGAAAGATGAATGGTCGCGTATCGGGCCTCTTAAATTTTTAAGCTGGGCCGTGCGCTGGCCTATTCGTTCGGCCGCAAGTATTGTGCTCTCCTCCGTAAGGAATTATTTACGGTATGGCTTTTCCGAGAGCATGCCTCCGCGAGTAGAGGCCGCGCGACTCTACTATCAGTTTTGTCTCCTAGGGTTTATTGCTAAAAAACAATTGAGATGAAATATAACATTCAGGTAGAAAAAGAGCACTACTTTCGCTGGCGGTACTTGAGCCGCGATCGCTGGATGAATTTTTGGTATCAGTTAGACGCGGTACGCCGCTCTAACCCGGCTTCGGTGCTCGAAATCGGAGTGGGCAACAGGATTGTTTCGGAGACTCTAAAGAAGCTGGATATTGCCGTCACCACCGTGGATATAGACCCGGAGTTAAATCCGGACGTGGTCGGTTCGGTCGTCTCTCTTCCTTTTCCGGATAATTCTTTTGACGCGGTTTTGGCCGCAGAAATTCTTGAACATATTCCCTGGGAAGAATTTCCCAAGGCCATCGCCCAAATACGGCGCGTATCAAAAAAACATGCAGTAATCACCCTGCCCCATGCGGGTTATACCTTTGCCCTTATCTGGAAGATTCCCTTAATTCCCTGGCAGAGATGGTTTTATAAAATTCCTCACTTCTGGAAGAAGCACGTATTTAACGGAGAGCATTATTGGGAGACGGGTAAGCGCGGGTATTCGTTGGCACGGGTCAGGAGAGAAATCAGGAAGGCAGGATTTACTGTTCTCGACTCCGGTCGTTTTCCTGACGATCCGGCGCATTACCGCTTGATTCTTGAGAAATCGTTATGAGAAATATAATTCGTCGCCTTCTACTCTTCATTTTCGACTGGAAAAAAAAGAGGGATATGGAGGCATTTTACAAAACCCGCTCCAACCCATGGGACAGAGAAGAAACCAACGAACAAGTTACGGCTGCTCTCGGCCTCCTCGATAATAGAAAATTTGGCCGCTGCCTTGACGTTGGAACCGGTCTCGGCCACTTTGCCGGGACGGCAAGTAAATTTTGCGGCGAATGCACGGCTTTAGATATATCGAACGTTTCGCTAAAACGCGCCCGTGAAAGATTGGGGCATTTGCCCAACATTACTTTCGAGCAGGGCAATATCCGCACTTGGGAGCCGATTGAAAAATTTGACCTCATAATTTTAGGAGAGGTGCTTTATTACTTGGGAGACGGGTTTATGAAAAGAGGGTTTATGGAAACTCTTCGTAAGATTGCGGGTATGCTTAATTCCGGCGGCGAGATTTTGCTCACCCACCATATAATTCCTGAACGTGATGAAAGTTGGGCCGAACGTCTTTATATAGAGCCTTTGTTAAATCTCGGGTTCGAGCTCGAGAAAAAAGAAATATATTCACAGCATGACAAAAGATGGATCCACGTACTTTTGAAAAAAAAAGAACGTTAGTTTACATTGCCAATGCCCGCATCCCTACCGAAAAAGCGCACGGTTTGCAGATTATGAAAATGTGCGAGGCGTTTGCCGCAGTAGGATTAAAAGTGGAGTTGATTTATCCGAAGCGGATTAACCCCTTGGGTGAAGATCCCCTTGACTACTATGGGATGAGCCATTCCTTCATTATGACGGTCTTGCCTTCTATAGATTTGGTACGATTCGGAAAGATTGGATATTTTGTTTCTACGATAAGTTTTCTTTGGGGAGCCCGGCAATGTCTTATAAATAAAGAGTACGACATAATTTATACCCGTGAACCGCTGGCTTTACTTTTTTTCCCGGGAGCGGCGCTTGAGCTTCTGGATTTGCCCCTAAAGATAGGATTTTTCCGCAGATGGCTTTGGGATAAGGCGCGTGCGATCGCGGTGCTTACAAAACTCATGCGTGAGGATTTGATCCGTTCGGGCATATCAGAGGGAAAGCTATTGGTTACTCCTGACGGCGTTGACCTTTCTCTCTTTGACGTTGGAACATCCAAAGAAGAGGCCCGCAGAATACTTGGTCTGCCCTTGGATAAAAAAATCATTCTTTACGCCGGAAGCTTTTTCCGCTATCTTTGGAAAGGAACAGACGTTTTATTGGAAGCGGTCAAACTTCTTTCGGAAAATCAGGTCGTCGTGCTGGTTGGCGGGGAAGGGGCGGAGATTTCAAAAATCCAGCAAGAACCCACCC
>CAYPFS010000007.1:2009-7939 GCA_964410175.1 uncultured Candidatus Saccharibacteria bacterium | reverse complement strand
TGGGCCGACAGCCGCATACCCGGATTCCCTATTTTTTGAGAGCTGCGGATCTTTTGGTGATCCCCAATCGTAGAGGATTTTTAATATCGGAGCGCTACACCTCGCCCCTAAAACTTTTCGAATACATGGCTTCCGGAACCCCGCTGGTGGCTTCCGACCTTCCCTCTATTCGTGAGATTGTGGATGAGGAAATGGTATGGTTTTTTGAACCGGATAATCCGGAGTCGCTTGCATATTCAATTAAACAAGCGTTGGAAAACGAAAACGAGAGTCAAAGCCGGGCAGCTAAGGCGCAGGCAGAGGCCGAGAAATATACTTGGGAAAAAAGAGCCAAGAGAATTTTAGAGTTCGTTCAAGACAGATAGCCCCGCAACATCTTTACGAGATTTTAAAATCGGAGCAGCGAAAAGCTCCGTAGCTCATACCGAGTTCCTTTTCTATGATTTCCGGGAGTTTCTCAGCGCACTCTTGAATACTGGTTGCTCCGTATCTCTCGAGCGGCACTACTATTTTTCCGCCAGCTTTATCTTGAGATGGACGGAACAGCAGGAAAAGTTTACGCAGGGCAATAATTAATTTGGTATCCCGCATGAATTTTACCAGACAAGCGCCTAGAGCGCCGTAGAGTACCTTGGTGACTCGCAGTTGGAAGGCCGGGGCCAAATTGTAGAGTTCCTTCCAGTGGCGCCAGAGCTCCCTCCAGGAACCGTCGAGATATCTTAAATCGTGGAGGTAAATTTCCCGTATGAACCTGCCGGTATCAAGGGGCAGGTCTTTGAGCTCTTCCTTAAAGAAGCGGTTTTTGGCAAGCAAATAGTTTTCGAAAATATAGTTTGAATAGGTGTTTCCCCGAACCGGGCTGAAAGTATAAGTAAATTCGGCGTGGTGTATATCGGCGCTGTCTTTTGGCCAGTTTGTGCTCATGGAACTTCCGGAGTAGCATTTAATCGCAACCGGTACGTTGAGACACAGGGCGGTACGCGCCAGCGCATGCAGACCCACGCGGAGGGTGTGGGTGCTGGTGTAGCCCCAGTCAATTCGTCCGCACCGTTTCCTCCAGAGGTCCACCAACTCCCGTCTGATGGCAGAATCCGCCCAGCCAAAACGGGTTTTTATTTTCTTGGAGGTCGGGAGGTCAAAACAATGTCTTACCAAATCGAGGGGATCGTAAAATTCCTGCTTGCAGCTGAACAGTTCCGCGGGGATAGCGAGCTGGTTGGCATTTACTTTATGGGTGGTATTTCTCCAGTGAATGTTATCGGCCGTCACAATATCCGCCCCTGTTTTTTGGATTCCTTCGGCAAGAGTTGACAAACAAAAGGGCAGTAAATAATCGTCGTCATCCATCCAGATGATATATTTCCCCTGCGAATTCAAAAATCCTGCGTCCCAATTAAGCCGCGGGTTTCCACCCAGGGTATTGACATATTTTACGCGTGAATCGTTAAATGATTGTATAACCGGAAGACTTTTTTCCCTGGGTCCGGAATCGACCGCGATTATTTCAAAATCTAGCCGATCTTTCAAGTCTTGAACGAGGACCGAGTGAATGGCTTGTTTCCAGAGGTCGAGTTTTCCCAGGGTGGGGATGACGATAGAAAATAAGGGCCTTTGTACCATACTAAAGTAAAACTAAATTTAGGTTAAAAAGGCTTCATGGCGAAAATCGCAGTTATTGGGGGAGGACTATTTGGCATTACCTCTGCCATCCATCTTGCTCGCGCCGGACACGGGGTCCATCTTTTTGAACGTAACCGCGATATTTTACAAGAGTCCTCGGGTATAAACCAATTCCGACTTCATCGGGGTTATCATTATCCGCGAAGCCGCGAAACTGTGGAGTCTTTGATTTCCGCAGAACCCCTATTTCGCCGCGAATATCAAGAGGCCTTGATTGATGAGCACGAAGCGTATTACTGTATTGCGAAAAACGGAAGTCTTGTTTCGGGGAAAAAATATTTGGATTTCTGCCGCACCCATGGTCTTGAAGTCGAGATCGTGAAGTGCCCCTTGGTAAATCCCAAGGCAGTTGAATTTTGCCTGAAAGCCCGCGAGAGCATAATTGATCCGGAAAAGCTATATAAAATCTGCTGGGAACGGTTGAAAAAGCACGGCGTGAAGGTAAATCTTGGGAAAGAAGTGCTGCCATCCGAGCTTCAGGATTACGATATTATAGTTGCGGCCGGCTACGCAAACCACAGCGTTCTTGTAAAAGATCATTCGGGTATGGCGGCGGAATACCAGTATGAAGTTTGCGAAAAGCCGGTGGTGCGGCTTCCGGAGGCGTTTGCTAAGAAGGGTATTGTAATCATGGACGGGCCTTTTATGTGCGTGGACCCCTTTGGCCGCACCGGCCTTTTTATTTTAGGTAACGTGATTGAAGCGATTCATCAAACTAATATAGGCACGCGGCCGTTTATTGACGAGGCCCTAAAATCGGTACTCAATCGGGGCGTGGTTCGAAATCCGCCGGTAACCAAATTCCGCCATTTTATTGAAGCCGGCTCCCGTTTTATCCCGGAATTAAAAAGGGCAAAGCAAGTAGGCTCGATGTTTACTGTCCGTACGGTCCTGCCTTATCAGGAAGCGACTGATGCGAGACCAACCATTGTTAGCGCGGTTGATAAGAATTTCATCTCTATTTTTTCGGGTAAACTAGTGAATTGCGTGGAGGCGGCCGAAGACGTAGTGCGGATGGTATCAGGATAGAGAACGACGATCTAGTTGAGATAGTACTTTTAGAACCTCGGTTCCAAATTTTCCGTTGGTTGGGGCGGGTTTCCGGTCCCGGATAGATTCCAAAAATGCCCGGCACTCTATATCTAGCGGCCCTTTTTTGGCGCGGTAGATAGCTTTGGGGCCGGAGGCGGTAATCCGATACAAAACCTCTTGCTTCCAGAAGTAAGTTTTTCCGCTGTGCGTAATAATGGCTGCGGATTTAGCGGTTCGGGGAGAGGCGCGATTTATAGAAATAATAGCCGATCTCTTTTGGGGGAAGGACAAACGGATGGTGACAACATCCGCGGGGGTGAAAATTCTCCGTTTTTCAATTAATTCCGCTCTCGGCCGGGCTCCAAACATAGCGAGAGCCGTTGCAACGTCGTGCGGGGCAAGATTTAGCAGGATATCTTCGTCGAAAGTGCCCCATTTATCCCAACGGAATTCCGCAAAAACCGGAGGATCGTTTTTTGCGACTTCCTGAAGTTTTCGAAAAACAGGATGGTAGAGAAAAATGTGCCCGACAAAAAGTATGAGTTTTTGCTTCCGTGCTAACCGGATAAGTTCCCGGGCTTCGCTTACTGTTTGGGCGATGGGTTTTTCTACGAAAACGTGTTTTCCTGCAAGAAGTGCTTGTTTTGCCAGTGAATAATGAGCGGCTATCGGCGTAGCGATAACTACAGCATCCACCGATTCGTCGTTTAAAATTTCTCGGTAGGAAGGGGTAAGACGTATTTTGGGGTAGTTTTCTTTAAGCCATTTCTCGTTTTCTTTACTCCCGCGGTAACAGCAGGCGGCTACTTTGGTAAGTTTACTAAAGGCGGTAAGAAGTTTTTTGCCCCATCTCCCTATGCCGATTATGGCAATGGTCGGCTTGCCCCGCGAGATTGGACTAATTTTATTGAGTTTGGAGGATTTTATCCGCATACTGATATAATAAATGAAACAAGATAAAAATCCAATTTATGGAAACGGTTTTTATCACACTTGGTAATAAATTTGTTGCTAGAAATATTTTCAGCACTAAGTTTTGGCCAATCTTTATCCAGAGATGGGGCGGTAAAGTTAAAATCGTTCTCCTGGTCCCAAACCGAGAGGCCGATTTTTATAAAAAACACTTTACTTCCCCCCAAATCATTCTTGAACCCGTGGAGCCGAGGTTCCGTTCGCGCTTTGCGGGCATGGTAACTTCGCTTGCCAGGAGTGCCGTCAAAAACCACACCAACCTATGGTCGAAAATGCGCTCTTACGAACGCGGGGAATCGTCCTTCGCCGTAACTCTTTTTAAAAGGGTCCATACTCTTATCTTGGGCGGGATGAATTGGTATAAGCGCCTGCTCCGTTTTTTGATTTTGCGCATTCGTCCGGCCGCAAAACTTGCCGATCTTTACGAAAAGTATCAGCCCAGGCTCCTTATAGAAACTTCAGTTACCGATTTTGATTTTGATGTTCCGGTGGCGGCCGAAGCCAGGCGTCGAGGCCTAAGGATTATCGGAATTACCCGAAGCTGGGATAATTTTACCAGCCATGGGATGCTTCGGGTGGTTCCTGATAAAATTTTAGTGCAGAACGAGTTTTTACGGGAGATGGCGGTGAAATACCAGGCGATTAGTTCTAAACTTATCGAAGTTGTGGGCATCCCGCATTACGATTGGTATAAGGAATTAGATCGGTGGCTTGAACCGCGGGAGAGATTTTTTGCAAAAACCGGCCTTGATCCCCAAAAGAAGCTGATTCTTTACGGCGCCATGGGCGATTTCCTTTTTCCGGCAGAGGTGGGGGTAGCGGATGTTTTTGAAAAACTCATCGAATCGGGCAAGGTTCAAGAGGCGCAGGTTCTTTTCCGCGCCCACCCCAAGTTTACGAGTCCGTTGGAACGTATGGAAGTAATGCGCCACGTGATTCCTGACCGTATGGCTTCTCGCCGCGGGGACCTAATTTCCCGCGAGGAGATTTCTCATCTTATTAACTCCCTTTATCATTGCGACATTTTGGTTACCGGCGCTTCCACTCTTGCCATCGACGGGGTAGCATTTGGAAAACCGGTAGTATGCGTGGGTTTTGACCCCGCATCAGAGCTTCCGGCACGGTACGGGGTAGGTCAGGGGTCAAAACCTTCTTATTGGCATTCTGTCCGACGCTTCTACGACACCTACACGCATTTTGAGGAGTTTATGAAAACAGGAGCGGCGCGTCTTGCGCGGGCGCCCGAGGAGCTTGCGGAGCACGTCAACGCTTATTTTAAAAATCCACGGCTGGACGAGGAAGGGAGAAAAAGAGCGGTGGAGCGTTTTATTGCCCCTTTTGACGGCAAATCAAGTGAACGTTTGGAGGAATCAATCTCAGACCACGTGCAAGCCGCAGACTAATACGCCATTATTTATTTTAACATCCATAAAACGATCGTTTAACGGACGTTAAAATAAAATTTGGAGTAAGGGAAACGTAGTACCCTCCGGAGCGGTTTTAAGTATATGATTAAAGATTATAAGGTACTTGTTTTAATTCCCGCGCGCGGCGGATCAAAACGCATACCTAAGAAAAATATTAAATTGTTGGGGGGGAAACCGCTTATCGCTTATACCGTCGAACAAGGCAAATCCTCCCAATTTGTAGACCGTTTGGTTGTTTCTACGGACGACGAGGAAATTGCTCAAGTGGCAAAGGATTACGGCGCTGAAGTTCCTTTTATGCGGCCTCGAGAGCTGGCCGGAGATGAGGCGGATGACCGTTCGGTTTTTTTGCATGCTCTCGAATGGTTTGCGAAAAACGAAAATTATCTGCCGGATATAGTTGTTCACCTAAGACCCACGCATCCACTGCGTAGAGTCGAGCACATTGATCGCGCGATTGAGCTTCTCGCATCGCACCCGGAAGCGGATTCAGTACGCAGCGTAAAGGAGCCTGACCAGACCCCGTATAAAATGTATAAAATCGATAAGGCGGGGTTTTTAGAGCCGTTACTGACTCTTCCCGGAATTTCGGAGTCGTTTAACCTCCCGCGCCAAACACTTCCCAAAACTTTCGAGCATGTTGGGGTGGTAGACGCGGTGTGGTACCGGACTCTTATGGGGAAAAAACAGATGTCTGGTTCTAAGATTATACCCCTGGTGTTCGAGAACTATTTTTATAGCGGTATAAATACTCTTGAAGATTGGGAAAAGTATGAGTGTTGGATTCAAAAGCGCTAGAGCCTAACACCTAGAGCCTAA
>CAYPFS010000007.1:0-1909 GCA_964410175.1 uncultured Candidatus Saccharibacteria bacterium | reverse complement strand
CTAGAGCCTAACACCTAGAGCCTAAAGCCTAATGATAATTTATCTAATTCGTCACGCCGAATATAAGGGAATCGAAGGCGGGAGCCATGCGCAAAATCTGCAGGCCGGGTTAACGCCTTTGGGTAGACTACAGGCCCGGGCTCTCGCCGGATTTTTAAAAAAGAGGAAGGTCTCTAGAGTTTTCTCAAGCGAGCTTACGCGCTCGCGCGAGACCGCAGAAATAATTTCTAAAACCCTCGGTCTTTCTTACCTGAGCGACCCGCGTCTTAATGAATTTGTGGCAAGCCTTAACGAAACCGATGGCGCCCGTATTAAAGAGTATAAAGCGAGAGCCAGAGAGGACCACTGTTTTGCGTCTCCGGACGGCGAATCCATGGTTCAGGCCTTAGCGAGATTTAGCAAATTCTGGGAGGAGGCGGCGCCGTCTTTCTCCGGCGGAACTGTAGTGGTTTCGCACGCTTTAATCCTTGAAGGATTTTTGAAGAGATACTTTGGACTCACCGAGGCGCCGCATTTAAAAACTGCTTCGGTTACGGCCATTGAGTTCCGGAGGGGAGCGCGACTTCTTTTTGTCGGCCGCCGTATCTGGTCTTGGCCTCTTTTGGTTGAAAATGCGAAACGCCGCCTCTTAACTTTCCGGGGATATTAAACGTTTTATTTATAGAGATAGTTTTCGGGCCGTTAGTGCTAGAGCCTAACGCCTAAAGTCTAGCGCCTAGTTATGCCTTTGACCCTGAAAGAAAAATTAAAGCGATTTCTTGAGGGCCTCCCCCCTAAAGTAAAAATCGGCAAGCAATACGTCGGAGAGGGAGAGCCGGTTTTTATAATTGCCGAGGTGGGAATTAATCACAACGGAGATTTGAATCTTGCTCAAAGACTGATTGATGCGGCCAAAGATGCCGGAGCGGATGCGGTAAAATTTCAGAAGCGAACTATTGAGGAAATACTGACCAAAGAGGGTCTGGAAAAGCCGTATAATTCCCCGCATGCCTTTGCCCCGACCTACGGCGAGCACAGGAAAAAACTTGAGTTTTCCGAGGCCGAATACACGGAGCTTAGGCGTTATGCGGACGAACGGAGTATTCTTTTTTTTGCGAGCGTTTGGGACGAGAAGAGCGCAGATTTTATGGAGAGGCTCAATATCGCGGCCTATAAAATTCCTTCGGCCGACGTTATTAATACGCCCCTCCTTGAATATGTCGCTCAAAAAGATCGGCCGGTTTTAGTCTCTACCGGCATGTCAACGCTTGAAGAAATTGACGAGGCGTCGCATGCGGTGCTTGCCCATAATGGGCGTCTCGTGATTCTGCACTGCCTGTCTCTTTATCCCTCACCGGAGGAAAAAATAAACCTGCGTTTTATGGATATTCTTTCTCGGCGATACCGGCCTCTACCGGTTGGCTACTCGGGCCATGAAATGGATTTTTTGCCGACCATTGCCGCAGTTGCTCGCGGAGCGAGCGTAATTGAACGCCACATCACCCTTGATCGAAATATGAAGGGATCGGATCACGCAGGATCGCTTGAACCCGCCCAGTTTAAGGAACTTGTCTCTTCAGTCCGGAGACTGGAAAAAATTATGGGAAGAGCCGAGAAAATTTTATACGACGAGCTGGTACCCTTAAGGGAGAAACTTTCGAAAAGCATTACGGCTAAAGTTCCGATTCGCCGAGGAACAATCATTACTGCCGATATGCTTGCAATTAAAGGGCCGGGCAAGGGCATAAAACCGAGTTTGCTGAAAGAGGTAATTGGCCGGCGGGCCTTAAAGGACTTAGAAGCGGATACGCATCTTCCTCCCGAGGCCCTTGCCTGGCCGTATTAGGGCTTTGTCTAAAATTTCAAGGCGCAACCGAAGAAATTTCAGGAACAAAACCTTTACCCCCTCCTTTTCGCGCAAGCGCGCAAA
>CAYPFS010000006.1:9811-21362 GCA_964410175.1 uncultured Candidatus Saccharibacteria bacterium | reverse complement strand
TCCCCGGGGTAGCCATGAGACAAACCGAACCCGGCCAGAGTATAGGTATAGCGATGGAATCCTCACAAGACAAGAAAGAAGATAAAATTTTAATATTCCTCAACCTTTCCCACTGGGAACCTCCAGAGCAATCTCTTCTCTCCTCCATCTTCAATAAATTCCTGGATTGGCTGAAGGATAAAATCGTGGAAGCCAAAGAGTTTGTGGGGGAGAAGATTACGGCAAGTGTGATTGGAGCGAAAAAGGCGATTTTTGAAGAGGTTGAACTTCGCGATAAAGATACGGGCGAAATCTACTGTATTGAAGTAAAAAGCGGAGAGCTTACAAGCGCAAAAGGCGAGTGCGGTACAGCTACTTCTACCGAACCCCGTCAGTAAACGCCTCTTCCATTTTCAAACGGGATATGGTATAGTGTGAGGGCCTAAGATGGAACCTATACTTAAAGTTAAATCGCGAACCGAACTTGGCAGAAAGACTAAAACCCTCCGCAGGGCCGGTTTTTTGCCGGCGGTTGTATACGGAGAGGGGATGGAGTCAAAACCCCTCGCCGTACCCTATAAGGATTTCGAGAAAGTATATCGGGAGGCGGGAGAATCAACTCTGGTTACTTTGGATTTAGACGGCAAAAAATATAATGTTTTGATACAGGAGACGGCTCGCGATCCGTTAAAAGATACTTTTCTTCACGCCGATTTTTACGCCGTGCGTATGGATAAAGCCATACGTACTAAGGTTCCCATCGAATTTTTGGGGGAATCCCCGGCAGTAAAAAGTGAAGGCGGAGTTTTGGTAAAAGTTATGCAGGAGGTTGAGGTGGAAGCGCTCGCACAGGATTTGCCGCACGAACTAAGAATAGATATCTCGGGGCTTCAAGCACTTGAATCCAAACTCCACGTAAAAAACATCCTTCTGCCCAAAGGTGTAAAAATTTTGGCAGGTCCGGATGAAATCGTAGTTTTGGTTGAGACTCCACGGACCGAAGAGGAAGTAAAGGCCGTGACCGAAACCCCAGCCGAGGCGCCCCTAGAGGTTAAAACGGAAAGAGAAGTGAAACAGGAACTTAAGAAGAAGGCCGAGGAAGAAACCACAGAGGTTTCCTGATTGGAAAATCATCCGTTTTGTGCTAAAATTTCCTCCATGGGGAATCTCCCCACATTATTTCGCGTTTTAACCTTGGTGTTCCTGGGCGTTTTTCTGCTTCCCGCAATTGCGGTTACGGCCGAGGAAAACGGAAATGGCGAAAAACGACAAGAGATTGAGCGCGAGATACAAAAACTTGAAAAAGAAGCCGCGGGTCTGGATGAAACCATTCAAGGAATCCAGGGGGAAGCAAAAACTTTGGCCGGTGAAGTTGCAGCCCTAGATGCAGAAATTTCGAGGAGGCAGGTTGAAATTAAACGCTTAGATCTGGCTATTCAGAAAGCGGACTTGGGAATTAAGCAAAAATCCGCTTCCATAGACGATTTGTCGGAAAAGATAGCCGTTTCTCGCCGCTCCCTTGCTTCTATTCTATTTCTCCTTTACGCCCGCGGGGACGAGAACATTCTTTCCGTACTTTTGAAAAACAACAACCTTTCTGAATTTTTCGGGGCGGTCTTTAATTTAAACCGGCTTCGCGAGAACATTCAGTCTGCCCTTTCCGATTTTAAAGAAGAAAGGGTGGAACTTGAACGGGAAAAAGAAGAACTTAAAGAATTTCAAAAAGAACAAAGAGATTTAAAAGCGCTCCAAGAGGTTGAGCGGCGGTTTCTGGCCCAAAAAAAGAAAGAAAAAGATGAACTTCTGCGGCTCACCAAAGGGAAAGAAGCTATTTTCCAAAAACTCCTTTCTGCTAAGAAAAAAGACATCGCCTCTTTGCGGACCCAACTTTTCTATCTTGAAAAAACCGGCGTTACCGCGGAAGAAGCGGTAAAATTTGCCGAGCTTGCCGCAAAACGCACCGGCATCCGGCCCGCGTTTTTATTGGCGCTTCTTGAGGTAGAAACAGGCAGACAGTTTGAAGAGGGGATTATTTCCGTCGGAACTAACGTTGGCACCGGAAATTGGCGCGATGATCTATATCTCTGCTACCAGAGGCTCGGAAGATATTACGGAGGAAGCAATATTGCTAAATACAACGCCCGCGCCGAGAAGGAAAAAGAAGCCTTTTTCCGCATTACGGATGAACTTGGTCTTGATTCCGATAAAATGCCGGTATCCAAGGAACCGCCCTATGCCGGTTGCGGAGGGGCCATGGGGCCGGCCCAGTTTATTCCGACCACCTGGCTTCTTTATCGAGAACGCGTGGCTTCGCTTACCGGACACAATCCTCCTAATCCCTGGAACGTGGAGGATGCTTTTACGGCTTCAGCCCTCTTTCTCGCCGATGCCGGCGCTTCGTCCAAAACTCAAGCCGGAGAAACCAGAGCCGCCAAAACTTATCTTTCGGGAAGCCCAAGCTGCGCTCGCTACGTGTGCCGCTCCTACGCTTCGCGCATTTTAACGCTTGCCCGTGATATCGAGAGGATACTGTAAAGGGCGTAGTAATAATCTAAATTTTATCTTATCACTTATCACGATCGTGATAAGTGATAAGATAAACTCAATCAAAACGTCAAAAGTCTTCCAAGCCCATCACATGAATATAGCGCGTTATATTACGATCTTTTAGCTCCTTAAGGAGTTCCTGAGGAAGTGGTCTTTTTCCAAACCATACGCTTTTTTGAAGCGGGACATAATCGCATGAGAGAAGGCGCGAGCGTATCCAGTCTCTATGCCCGCGTTCGTCTTCAGGAATGTCAAAGATTACCAGACGCGGCTTTCCGTCTTTGGGCGGCAGACTATACTTGTATTCTCTTCTTTTGGGCATGGCGACAAAATGTTTTTTTCCCGTCTGCGTGATTTGCCAAACAGTCTTTTTGGGCGGTCCCCTTCTTTTGGTAAATCCCTTTTGCCGGAGACGGGAGAGTGTAGTCGAGACGGTCTCTTTGGAATATGGTGAGAAATCATGAGGACACCTTGCTGCACGTTCCAGTGTTTTTCGGATGGTTCTACCCATACTTTGGCCATAGGGTGGCGGGGCGAGGAAGAATTCAAACATCGCGGATGCACCGCAGATAATTAGATGTTCTAAAATTTGATAGCCAAGGCGGAGTGCGGGTTTGGCATATTTTTGGATTTTAGATTTATCTTGACGTTTAGTCACGATCGTGAGAAGTGATGATGTAAAATTTTACTAAGAGCTGGGCTGGGTCAGCGCTTCAAGGGTTGGTTCCAGCCCGCCATTCATTATCGCTTCTATATTGTGCCAGCTCTTTTTAATCCGGTGGTCGGTTACTCGATCTTGGGGGAAATTATAGGTGCGAATTTTTTCCGAGCGATCGCCGGTTCCTATCTGCTCGCGGCGGCTCGAGGCGATTTTTTTTGCCTCCTCCTGCATTTTCATATCAAGAAGTTTGGAACGAAGTATTTCCATGGCGCGTTCACGATTCGCCTGCTGAGAGCGCGATTCCTGCGAGCGCACCACAATGCCAGTGGGAAGATGGGTGATTCTGACTGCAGTCTCAACCTTATTGACATTCTGGCCGCCCGCTCCTCCCGAGCGGGAAAAGTCGAGTTTAATGTCCTGCGGTTTTATTTCTATATCCTCTTCACGCGCTTTCGGGAGAACCGCGACCGATGCGGTGGAGGTATGGATTCTGCCCGACTTTTCAGTTTCGGGAATACGCTGAACCCGATGCACGCCGGATTCGAAACGAAGAGTTTTATACGCCTCCGGACCCTCAATTTCAAAAATAACCTCTTTATAACCTCCAAGATCGCTCCGCGATTCGTCGACAAGAGACGTCTTCCAGCCCTTTTTAAGAGCAAACTTGGTGTACATTTCAAAAAGTTCTCGGGCAAATAGGGCCGCTTCTCCTCCTCCTGCCCCTGCGCGGATTTCCATTATTAAATTCTGCGGTTCATTTCCTTTCCCGCCCGAACGTTCGTATTCCGCAATTTGTTTATCGATTTTCGCAAGTTCAATCGAGAGTTCCTTTACTTTTAGAGGACTGGAAAGCACCTCGGGATCGGCGAGTTTCTGATGCAATTCTTCTTTTCTCTTTTTGAGTTCTTCGATTTTCATAACAAAATACCAATATACGAACGCCCACCAATACACGAATAATCAGGAATTTGTGTATTGGTGTGTATTGATGCGTATTCGTATACTGGTGTGGCGTTAAACTTTCTTCTTTGCCAATCTCTGCCTAAATTTCTCCACTCTTCCCGCCGTATCTATGATTTTAGAGCCGCCCGTATAAAAAGGGTGGCATTTTGAGCAAATTTCAATTTCAAGCTTTTCTTTGACGGAGCCGACTTTAAAAGTGTTACCGCAGGCGCACTTTACGACTGCATCATAATATTTTGGATGGATGTTGGTTTTCATTCTAGTAATCAATGTAGCACCGTTTTTAATAATTTGCAACGCTCCTACGGGCGCCGGAGCGTTAGGGAGAACTTAGCGGTGTTCCCCTTACCGTTGTACTACGCGTGTTCCGGCTCTGGGGCATCCTGCGGCTTCCAGTCCTTGAAGGCCGTCCTGAAGTCGTACGGCCTTGGCAGAAGCCAAGAATTTGCCGTCTTTACAGCGCGGTCAAAATCTCGTCTTGAGATGACGACGCATCTCCGCTGCACCTGATAGAGCCACTCGAGATCTTCAATTTGATCTGCGCCTGAAGCCCTGCTTCTTGCTTCACGCGCAGCATCGAGGGCCTTGTAAGCCCCCTGCAGACCAGAGGCGCACCTCGTAACTACTGCACTCACGAGGTGCACGTACGGTTCGTCGTCGCTCCAGACCGGCGGCAGGAATCCGAAAATCTCTTCGAAGTCCCTGACCACCTTGCGTTCCTTGAACCAAAGTGCCACGGTTGCGAGAACGCCGAGGCACCCGACGATGAGACTAATGTTGCTTCCCAGAGTGCGGGCGTCATACACCCAAATCGGCCCGAGGAGCACCACGAAAGAGAACGCTAACAACCAGAGAGAGATACGATGGTAGCGCATGACGGTCTCCTTCTGTTTTCACACAGGTTTCCGCACGGCATAACGACGGTTCGGCCGTCGTTGGGCTGTTCTGTTTTTGGCAGAACTGGCCTTTCGAGCCGCCCAGCCGTTTAGATCTAGAGAACCAGGTCCAAGCCCACTTCTGTGAGCTCAAACCTTGCTATAAGTATACCAATTTAACACCCCCTTGTCAAGGTATTGAAAATGCGGTAGGATTGGTTTATACTGCTTTTTGGCAAGGCCATTAGTTTAGTCGCTATGGAAGAAATCGCAGTACAAAATAACATTTCTGAAGCCAAGTCAGACTTGGCTGAAGCGCAAACCCAGATTACGGACCCCGAGATAGAAGAGATGATGAATGCGGGGGTTCATCTGGGACACGCCAAGACCAAAAACCATCCGGCTATGCAGCCGTATATTTTTGGCATAAGAAACACCGTATCCATCCTCGATCTTACTAAGACCAAGGAAAAACTTGTGGAAGCCCTTGATTTTATAAAACAAACCGTGGCCAAGGGCGGAATGATATTTTTGGTGGGCACCCGGCCCGCCGCTAAAAAACCGGTTCGAGAGCTTGCCCAAAGGTTTAAAATGCCCTGTTTTACCGAGCGCTGGATCGGCGGAACTTTAACCAACTTTAAAGTGATTTCAAAACGAGTAGAATATATGGAAAAACTTGAGCAGGAAAAAACGTCGGGTGAATTTGAGAAGTATACCAAAAAAGAACGGATGAAGAAAGAAGAAGAAATCGCGCGGCTCAAGAAAAATTTTGACGGTATCCGTCCGATGAAACGATTGCCGGATGCGGTATTTATCGTGGATATAAACGAAGACGCAACCGCGGTGCGCGAAGCGCGAAGGATGAAAATTCCAATAGTCGCCCTCTGCGACACCAATTCGAACGCTGACCTCGTGGACTACCCCATTCCTTCAAACGACGATGCTCTGCCGGCGGTAAGATATATGGTGGAAAGAATTGGCCAGGCGATTGAAGAGGGTCAGAGAGAGCAAAAAACACAAAACACAGACACACAAAACACAGAAAAAGCACAGGTTACAAAAGCACAAAATACAAACATCGATGATAACAGCTCAACAAATTAAAGAGTTAAGAGAAAAAACAGGGGCTGGAATTTCGGACGTAAAAAGGGCATTGGAAGAAAGCGGAGGGGATACCGGTAAAGCCGAAGTCTGGCTTGAAAGAAAACTCGGGAGCTCGGCGGCCAAAAGAATCAGCCGGGAAATTAAAGCCGGCCTGGTTGAGGCCTATATCCACTCAAACGGTAAAATAGGTTCCATGGTTGAGGTCGGCTGCGAGACGGATTTTGTCGCGCGTAACCCCCAGTTTAAAGAACTTGCTCACGATCTTGCGATGCACATAGCCGCGATGGATCCAGGAGATAGTGATATTCTTCTCCAACAGTCTTTTATTAAGAACGAATCAAAGACGATTGGTGAAGTACTGAATGAGGCCATCGGAAAATTCGGAGAAAATATTAAAATTGGGAGATTTGTGAGATTCGAGATTTAAAGGGCTTTCTCTAAATTTTGGAGTCCGAAGGACGAACAAAATTTAGTTAGAAAACCTTTACCCCCTCCTTTTGAGCGCTCTGGCACCATGTTTTACGTATACGTAATCATTCTACCGGATAATTCTCTGTACATTGGTTACAGTACCGACTTGCGGAAACGAATACAGAAACATCGCAAGGACAATCACTTTAAAGGGTTGGCCTATTACGAAGCGTATCGCGATAAACATGATGCCATAGCGAGAGAACGGCAGCTGAAACAATACAAAAGTTCTTGGGGACATTTGAAGAAAAGGATCAAAAGTAGTATACAGAGCGTCTAAAAGGAGGGGGTGCTCAATGTTGTAGCTAAATTTATTCCTGCCTGCAGGCAGGCAGGTCGCTCGACATTGAGTCTCGCTTATAAATTTAGACAACATTGGCATGGTTCTTGACCTAACTTTTATTCTTATTTTTGTTGCAAGTTTCATCGCCCTCTGGTACCGGGTTTCAATTAAAATTCCGGAACTTGTTGCGATTCCGGATGAGGTAATCACCGCGCGCCTTGAGGAAAATTCGGCCCGGCTCCGCCTTTTTCTTCTGCAGTTTAAAACATTTTACCGTGAAGGCCGTCAAACAATTTTATTCTGGCAGGTTCTTGCAAAAACTCTTTATAGATTGCACATTTTTATCCTACGAATAGATAACGGTTTAAATTCCGCGCTTAAAAAGATCCGTGAGCGGGGAATTTACTTAAACGGGAACGGAGGCGGAGGAGCGGCCCGCCCACCGGGCGAGAATCGCTCCCGCGGAGCGGCAGAAGATAAACGGATTCAGGAGATAAAAGTGAATAAATAGCGGCTGTTTTGCCCCGACGCACTGTTTAAATTAAAATAATGAAATCGGGGTCCCGACAAAATTTTGCCTGGGTAGCTCAATGGTAGAGCGGCGGTTTTGTAAACCGCAGGTTGGAGGTTCGATCCCTCTCCCAGGCTTAAGGCAAAATTTTCGTCGGGATAAACAGCAAGCCGTCGGTTCGAATCCGACCTCCGGCTCTAACAAGCGGGTGCGTCGCATAGCGGCAATTGCTCCACGCTGTAAACGTGGCGTCCTAACGGACTACGCAGGTTCGAGTCCTGCCGCACCCAATTATGGTGATTTCCACCTCGCAGCAGGACGAGAACCTGGGAAAGGGGTCGGGAAAATGGGAGTTTTCCCGTGGTGGAAGCCTGCCTGCCGGCAGGCAGGTATTGAAACCGCAAGGTTTCAAGGAGCGGTGTTAGCGGAGTCCCGCTGAAAGCGGGACGACGCGTGCCGCGACGGGTTCTAGCGAAGCGGAGTCCTGCCGCACCCAAATTTTACTAGAGAATAAATTTTTTATTGTACTTTTAATAACCTTGTGATAATCTGAAGCTGCGTAAAAAAATGTTGACCTGCAGAGAGAGAGAGAGAGAGTATACTTTCTCTATAGGTCGTTTTATAATAAAAAGCGTTGATGAAGGGTCGAACGACGCTTCAAAAAATCACTTAAATTAACCAGGTATGAATCAATCAACAAAATGGATTGTGGGGGTAATCGTAGTCGTTGCTGTTGTAGCAATCGGCTACTTTGTGTCTAAGGGTCCAAACGAGCAAGCAACCGGGCCGATTAAAATCGGACTGGTCGCGCCAATGACAGGCGAGGCGGCTAGTTATGGCGAGGCGGCGTTTGGAGGTGCAACACTTGCCGTCAAAGAAATTAACGACGCTGGAGGAATAGATAGTAGAAAAATTGAGTTAGTCATCGAAGACGACAAGTGTTCTTCGGCAGGAGCAAATGCGTTCACTAAACTTACCAGCGTTGACAACGTGGTCGCGATCATTGGGCCAGTTTGTTCCGCTTCGGCGGGGCCGGGCGTACCAATTGCGCAAAACGATAAAACGCCGGTTATTTTGATTGGTGCGTCGGCTCCAGATCTTACCAAGGTTGGCGACTATATTTTTCGCAACTATCCGTCGGACGCGTTTCAAGGGAAATATGCCGCCGAGTTCGTCTACAACACTCTTGGGAAAAAGAAAACTGCGGTTATTTTCGTTAAGAATGATTGGGGCCAAGGAATTAGAAATGTATTCGTAGAGAGATATAAGCAGTTAGGCGGAGAGATAGTATATGACGAGGGAGTTGTACAGGAAGCAACAGATTTAAGAACGCAGCTAACAAAGGTCAAAGCAGCTAACCCGGAAGTTCTTTACTTCCCTGTTTATCCGCAAAATGGAGTGGCTGGTTTGAAACAGATTAAACAGCTTGGTCTTACAGCAACGATAGTTGGCGGTGATGCTTTCGTGGAGGAGTCAATAATAAAATTGCCGGAAGCAGAAGGGGTTATATTCACAGAGGGTAAAACTAACAACCCAACCGACTTCCAAAACAGAGTCAAAACGGTATCTAGCGGAAGTATAAATATCATCACTCCTTATGCTTACGACGCGATAAAAATTCTGGCTAGGGTAATGGAAAAAGTCGGCACAAATCAGAAAGCGATAAGAGATGAACTGGCAAAAACAGTTTATAGAGATTCTGTTGCTGTGCCAGTCGTAGAATTTGACTCCGTAGGAGACTTGAAGCAGGCCGAGTTTGCAGTCAAGGTTATAAATGGCGGTACATCAGTAGAATACGCTCGGTAAAATAATCTGGGCGTTTGCTAAAACAAAATTGCCCCGAAGAAGTCGGGGCAATTTTGTTGAGAAAATCAAGCAAAAACGATAGAATGTAATAAATGATGGACATTATCCCACAAATCATCTTAAACAGCGTTATCGCCGGAGCGATTTATACTTTGGTCGCGCTTGGTTTCAATCTGATTTACGGCGCGACAAAATTTTTCAATTTGGCCCACGGCGTAATGGCGGCAATCGGAGGCTATGCGGTTTTTTACTTTGCCAAGACTTTGGGCTTGAATATTTATCTTGCCGTCATTATTGGCGTGGCTTTGGCTGGTCTTATTGGCTACGGCCTGGACAAATTTATTTATCTGCCACTCCGAAAGCGCAAAGCGTCAAATATGGTTTTGCTGGTGGCTTCACTTGGTGCAATGACTGCTTTGCAGGCGATTGTTGCTATTTTGTTCTCAAGTCAGTTCAAAACACTTTCGCAAGGCGTTGGAACGCAAAAAATTTTTCAAGTTTTTGGAGGCGTGATAACACAAACACAAGTTGTTATACTGCTTACCGCAATTTTTGTTATGGTCGGACTCGCTTTGCTTCTCTACAAAACGCAATTCGGCAAAGCAGTAAGAGCGATTAGCGATGACGAAGAAGTGGCGCGAATTGTCGGCATAAATACCAACAAAATTATCGGCTATGTATTTTTTATTGGTTCGGCAATCGCTGGACTAGCCGGAATTTTAGTCGGTTTTGACACAGGCATTGAGCCGACAATGGGATTGAGTTTACTGCTCAAAGGCGTTATTGCTTCCATTGTCGGCGGGGTCGGCAATATCTATGGCGGAGTTCTCGGCGGATTTCTCTTGGGCTTTGTGGAGAATTTCGGCATTTTGAAAATCTCCGGCGAATGGAAAGATGCCATCGCTTTTGGATTGTTAATTATATTCTTAATTTTCCGCCCACGAGGAATTATGAACCCCGTTAGAAATAATAAATGATAAATTATGTTGAGAAACTTAGAAAATTTCTAACGGGGTGAACAAATGATATGGAGTATTTAATTCATTTAGCGATTTTATTTGCCATCTACGCCATTTTAGGCATGAGTTTGAATTTGGTTGTCGGCTATACTGGTCTTTTGTCCGTAACTCATGCCGCTTTTTATGGAGTGGGCGCTTATGCGACGGCAATACTTTTAACCAAAACAGGCGTCGGATTTTTTACCTCGATAATTTTTGGGGCAGTGATTGCCATTCTTGTAAGTTTTCTCATCGGTATAGTTTTATCCAAATTCAAGGGCGATTACTATGCGCTCGGCACATTTGGATTTAACACCATCGTTTTTGCGATTTTCCTCAACTGGCAAAGTTTGACGAGAGGACCTTTGGGCATTCCAGGAATTACCAAGCCGGAACTGCTTGGCATTAACTTTGCTAATAATCTCAACTTTCTAATCCTCGCCTCGGTATTTTTGGGTTTAATGTATTTTGCCTCGCGCTTTATCGCCAATTCATCTTTTGGCCGCGTGCTAAAAGCGGTTCGCGAAGACGAAACCGCTATCGCGGTTTTCGGCTACAATACCCCTTATTTCAAACTCGCAATTTTTATTGCTTCCGCCGCTATGGCGGCAATCGCCGGCTCGCTCTTTGCGTCGTACATCACTTTCATTGACCCTTACGGCTTCCGGTTGATGGAATCAGTATTTATTTTGGCGATTATTATTTTGGGCGGACTTGCCAATTTACGAGGCTCGATTCTGGGCGCATTGTTCTTGATACTGCTTCCCGAAGTTTTGCGCTTTGTCGGTTTTCCGGCCGACATTGCGGCTCAAATGCGGCAAGTGGTGTATGGCGTAATTCTGATTTTGCTCATGCTTTACCGACCGCAAGGCCTAGCGGGTGAATACAAATTATGAAAATTCTTGAGACAAAAAATCTTGTTAAGCGATTTGACGGCGTTCATGCCGTTGATCGGCTTTCGATTGGTTTTGAAAAAGGCACGATTACCGGCGTCATCGGGCCGAACGGCTCGGGCAAAACGACACTGATAAATCTTTTGACTGGAATTGTGGAGATTGACGGCGGCGAAATGATTGTTGACGAGGCGCAAAAATTTTCCCGGATACTGCCGCATCAGATTTCTACCTTCGGCATTACCCGCACATTTCAAAACGTCCGTCTTTTTGAGCAGATGACGGTTCTTGATAATATTTTGGTCATTGTAACCGAAAGAAATGTTTTCGGCTCGCTTTTTGAAAAACATACAGAGTATCATCACAAAGTGGCCGAAGAAGTATTACAAAAAGTCGGTCTTTGGGATAAAAGAAATCAATTAGCCATCAATCTTTCTTACGGACAACGAAAACTTTTGGA
>CAYPFS010000006.1:7078-9801 GCA_964410175.1 uncultured Candidatus Saccharibacteria bacterium | reverse complement strand
TGGAAATTGCGCGGACTTTAGCAATGAAGGCGGAAATCTATCTTTTTGACGAACCGTTTGCCGGACTTTTTCCGGAAATGAGAAAAGTTGTATCCGGTATTATCCAAGAACTCAAACGAGAAAACAAAACGGCGGTTTTGATTGAGCACGATATGGGCTTAATTAGAGAACTTTGCGACTATATTTTCGTCATGGACGAAGGCAAATTGTTAGCTGCAGGAAAGCCGGAGCAGGTTTTGAATAAAAGAGAAGTCATTGAGGCATATCTTGGCGGATAAATATGACAAAAGAAATTTTATTACAACTGCAAAATATTTCGGTTCACTACGGCGGAGTGAAAGCGCTTGACAGTGTTGATATTGCCTTAGACGAGGGAGAAATCGTCGCCTTGATGGGACCAAATGGCGCTGGTAAATCAACGATACTCAAGACGATTTTCGGCTTAGCTCCGATTTATTCCGGAAAAGTTTTATGGCACGGAAAAGAGATTACGCCGATTTCCCACGAAGTCGTACAGAAGGGTATCGCTTTTGTCCCGCAAGGCAGAAGAGTTTTTAGTCATTTGACGATTGAAGAAAACTTGGAAATCGGCGGCTTCATTGTCAGCGACAAAAAGGAACTTAGGCGGCGTATCGCGGAAGTGATGGAAACTTTTCCGGTATTGAAGCAGAAACGAAAAGTCAAAGCAGGAACGCTTTCCGGCGGGCAACAGCAGATGCTCGCTTTAGCGCGAGGATTGATGATCGAGCCGAAAGTTTTGCTTCTTGACGAACCCTCGCTTGGCCTTGCGCCCAAAATCGTTAAAGAAATTTTTGTCAAAATCAAAGAAATAAATAATAAACACAAAACCGCAATCTTAGTGGTTGAGCACAATATAAAATCCCTGCTGGATATCGCGAGCCGCGGCTATGTTTTAGATAAAGGAAGAGTCGTAGCAGAAGATACTTCTAAAAATCTGGTTACAAGCGGCATTTTGGAAAGAGTATTTATGGGAAAATCGATTGCGTAGCAATTTTCAAAGCTTTGGTATATTATTAAAATGAGTATAAGATATGCCATTAGAAGATATCCGTCAGGAGCGAATTAAGAAATTAGGTATTCTCAAGAATAAAGGAGTGGAACCTTATCCGGCCTCTGCCCGCCGGACTCATTTGATTGGGGAAGTTTTGAAGAAATTCGGAACGCTCGAAAGATCCAAACGGGAAGTGTCTTTGGCAGGAAGGGTGATGGCCAAACGCGAACACGGCGCCTCCACCTTTATGGATATTCGGGACGCCAGCGGAAACTTACAGGTATACTTTAAAAAAGACACACTGAGTAAGCAACCGGTTGCGAGCTACGATCTTGCAGTAGAAACCATTGATATAGGCGATTTTCTCGAGGTTGCGGGGAGGTGTTTTAAAACCAAAAAGGGTGAAGCTACCCTTGAGGTCCAGAACTGGCGGATGCTCGCCAAATCCTTAAGGCCGCTTCCCGAGAAGTGGCATGGACTTCAGGATATTGAAGAGAGATTTCGCAGGCGGTATCTTGATTTGTTAATGAATGAAGGCGTGCGGGCGAGATTCAACGTTCGTTCCAAGCTGGTTAGGGCCATCAGGGAATTTCACGAGGAAAACGAATTCCTCGAAGTAGAGACGCCTATGCTTCATCCTATTCCCGGCGGGGCGCTGGCCAGACCCTTTGTAACCCATCATAATGCCCTTGCCACGGATTTATACCTGCGAATCGCTCCGGAACTTTACCTCAAGCGGCTGCTCGTAGGGGGATTCGAGCGCGTATTTGAGATTGGGAAAAGTTTCCGTAACGAAGGCATAGATACCGAGCACAATCCCGAATTTACCACGCTTGAATGCTACGCCGCATATTGGGACGAAGAGAAAATGATGGGTTTTGTAGAAGATTTGTTTATCTCGCTGGTTAAAGCCTTCGCCAAAAAAGAACTGGAATTCGGAGGAAAGAAGATTATTTTCAAAAAACCTTTTAAGCGAATATCTTTCAAAGATCTTCTGGCGCGACGTGCCCAAATCACCGACTATGACCGCGCAACTCCCGCCTCGCTTGCTATTAGTGCAAAACGGCTTGGTGTTGAAACCGAGCCCGGAGACTCCAAAGGAAAAATCGCCGACGAAATTTATAAAAAAATCTGCCGGCCGTACCTCGTACAACCGACTTTTGTGATAAATCATCCTGTCGAAATTTCTCCCCTTGCCAAAAGGAGCGCGCGTGAGGATGAAGTTCGCCGCTTCCAGCTGGTTGTTGCCGGAGTGGAGCTCGCTAACGGCTTTGCCGAGTTAAATGATCCCCTGGATCAGGGTAAAAGATTTGAGGAGCAGGAAAAAGAACGTTTGGAGGGCGAGACAGAAGCGCATCCTATTGACGAGGAGTATCTTGAGGCCATGGAGTACGGCATGCCGCCTGCGGCCGGTCTTGGCATCGGAATTGACCGCTTGGTTATGCTTTTTACGAATACCAAGAATATTCGGGAGGTTTTGCTTTTCCCAACCATGAGGCCCAAATAATTTTAGTATTTTATGTTGGACATTAAGTTCATCAGAGAGAATCCGGATAAGGTTCGTGAAGGTCTCCGCAAAAGGGGAGTTGATTTTGATATCAGGCACTTGCTTGAGTTGGATGAAAAACGCAGGGCAAAGATAAAAGAAGTTGATGATCTCCGCGCGGAGCACAATAAGAAATCCTCTTCAGAAGAGTTCCGCAGATTATCC
>CAYPFS010000006.1:0-7068 GCA_964410175.1 uncultured Candidatus Saccharibacteria bacterium | reverse complement strand
GATTATCCAGCCGGGGAGGTGGAGACCCCAATTTGAGACTTCTGAAACAAAAGATTCATGGACTTGAATTTGACCTGAAAGGGCTGGAGGAGGAGTTCGTCGGCCTGCTTTGGAAACTTCCCAACCTGCCGGCTGACGATGTGCTGGTAGGCAAAGACGCGGGCGGAAATAAAGTCCTTCGTAAATGGGGGGAAATTCCGGAGTTTGACTTCAAGCCTCAAGACCATGTGATTCTTGGAGAGAGACTCGACCTCATTGATATTGAACGCGCCGCAAGGGTTTCAGGAACACGATTTAGTTATCTAAAGCATGAGGCGGCCCTGCTTGAATTTGCGCTGATTCAGTTTGCTCTAAATGTTTTGACCTCTCCGAAAGAACTAAAAAAACTAGGCGGCGGTCCGGCTTTCATCCCTATCCTGCCTCCGCAAATGGTCCGACCGGAAGTCTTCAAAAGAATGGCGCGTCTTTCTGAAGCGGACAAAGATGAGAGATATTACTTGGAGCGAGACGATCTGTATCTTGTTGGCAGCGCGGAGCATACTCTTGGTCCTCTGCACATGGGTGAAATTTTAGAGGAGAAAAATCTGCCGCTTCGCTATGTCGGATTTTCCACCAGTTTCCGCCGCGAAGCTGGCTCCTACGGGCAGGACACGAGGGGAATTTTCCGGGTGCATCAATTTGACAAACTGGAGATGGAATCCTTTTCCTTGCCGGAGCATTCTCTCAAAGAGCAAGAGTTTCTCGTGGCCATCCAGGAATACTTGTTGCAGAAGCTAGAAATTCCCTATCAGGTGGTGATGATTTGTACCGGAGACATGGGGGCGCCGGATGCTCGCCAAATAGATATTGAGGCTTGGATTCCGAGCCAGAATAAATATCGCGAAACGCATACTGCGGATTTGATGACCGATTATCAAGCGCGGCGTCTAAACACGAGAGTCAGGCGTGAGGGCGGAAAGATGGAGTTTGCTCATATGAACGACGCCACCGTTTTTGCCGTTGGCCGCACGCTTATCGCCATTCTTGAGAACTACCAACAAAAAGACGGCTCAGTGAAAATTCCCAAAGCGCTTCAGCCTTATATGAACAGAATAAAACGAATAAAGCGGTGAACGACCTTAGTAGTGAGGTTCAACCTCGATAGACCTCGATAGACATAATGGAGGACGTAAGAACTTGGATTGAAATAGATCAAAAAGCGCTCCGTAAAAATATGGAGCAATTTTTGAAATTGATTCCCCGGCGCACCCGTTTCATGGCAGTGGTAAAGTCCAACGCCTACGGACACGATTTAACGCAAGTAGCAAAGCTGCTTGCGAGTAACCAATTACCGGTAACTAGTAACCAGCGTTTATGGTTCGGAGTGGATTCAATCGTCGAAGCCTTGCGGTTGCGGCGCGAAGGAATAAAAAATCCGATTTTGGTTCTTGGCCCCACTCTTTCCCCAAGAATGAAAGAAGCCGCAGAGGAGGATATAATTCTTACCATCTCTAATTTCGAAACGCTCCATGCGCTCGCAAAACTGAAAGGCCGTCCGGAATTCCATATAAAAATCGATACCGGCATGCACCGCCAAGGATTTTTAAACGTTGAACTTTTCAAACTTTTAAACTCTCTCAAGCGTTTTAAACCGGCTCCGCAGGGTATCTATACCCATTTTGCCGCCGCGAAAGACCCTGCCTACCCAACCTACACTATGGAACAGTTTAAAAAGTTTAATTTTGCGGTTTCAAAATTTAAAGCGGCGGGATTTAGAAATTTAGTCCGACATGCTGCCGCAAGCGGGGGAACACTGCTTTTTCCGAAAACGCATCTCGATATGGTAAGGATAGGAATAGGACTCTATGGATATTTTCCGTCCCCTGAGTCAAAGATGAATAATGGGGAGTTACGTACTGATTTAAAACCAGTTTTAACCTGGAAAACAGTGGTTTCCGAAGTAAAAGAAATTAAAGCAGGATCTTTGATCGGCTACGATCTTACCGAGCGGGTAAGCCGCAAAACAACAATAGCCATCCTTCCGGTTGGTTACTGGCATGGGTACGACAGGGGTCTCTCCGGTACCGGTCAGGCGCTTATCTGCGGAAGACGCGCCAAAATTCTCGGGCGCGTCTCCATGGATATGACAGTCGTTGATGCCACCGATTCCAAAATTAAAGTGGGGGATGAGGTTGTACTCATCGGAAAACAGGGTAAAGACGCAATTTGGGCGGATGAAGCCGCGCTAAACATTAACACTACCCCGTACGAATTTTTAACCCGTATAAACCCCCTAATTCGAAGGGTCGTAATATGATCCCGTTAGAGATGCAGCCGTTTCTTTATACCAACTTAATCATGAAAAAATTGTTTACAGAATTTAGTAATTATTAAATCGAGCCCTAAATCTTTAACGGGATGAGTTATGAAGGCCGTATAGTATATACTCCTACTCGCCGCCCGAACCTCCGAAAAACCTTTTATAGAAAATGGGTTTTTATTTTAGGTTTCGCATTTCTCTTAATGGCGCTTTTGGGCGGATTAACGTATATAGCGCGCATGCCAAATCTGCAAGTTAGAAACATCTTCTTTGAGGGCGTAGAAATACTAGAAAAAGAGGAGCTGGAAAAAAAGACACTCGAGTTTATGGAAGGAAATTATGCATACTTTATTCCCAAAAGCTCGCTAGCGCTTGTTTCGGCCGGAGCTCTTGAACAGTTTTTATCAAAAGAGTTTTTAGCGATTGCTTCAATCAAGGTTAGTAAGCGGTATCCCGATACGCTTGGAATATACCTAAAAGAACGGAAACCGTGGGGTATTTTTTGCATAAACCAAGCGTCGGGATGCGTATATCTTGACCACACCGGTTTTGCCTACGAATCCGCTCCCGGTTCGATGGGATCCCTTATACTTAAAATAAAGAGCGACTATCTCGGAGTGGAAATTGGCGCCTCGCCCCTTAGTACGGCTTCGGTTGAATATCTCGAGCGCATAAGGCGGGGATTCCTTGAGACTTTGGGACTTGAAATCGTCGGGTTTGAACTGCTTGCTAAAATCCCTAGTGAAATACGCGCGAGGACCCAAGATGGTTTTGAAGTTTACCTAAGCCGTGACGATGATCTCGAAAAAACGTTAAGGATTTTAAAACCGGTTCTTGGGGAAGAAATAGGCAAGAGGCGTAAAGACCTTGAATATATTGATGCGAGATTCGGGAGTAAAGTATTTTTTAGACTTAAAGATTGAGTTTATCTTAACACTTTTCACGATCGTGAAAAGTGTTAATAATACCCTCGACCTAAGTCGAGGGTATTCTGGTTGTTTACGCGGTTCGTTAGTTTCTATCGAGGTTCAACCTCGATTGGGAAGCTAAAGCCTAAAGCCTAAGGCCTCGTCGCTTACGGCAGTTTATAGACAAATATCGAGTACCCGATTTGGGCAACCGGCGGGTAAGGTCTTAGCCACTCGTAGGAATCTTCGATTTTTTTCTCAAACCCCCTAACTGGTTTTCCAAAAGCTCCTTCGCGTAGAGTTATGGATATCGCAAACCACCCCGAAACCGGACCGCGCGCCGACCGCCACAGCTCAACTTTGTCTCCGAGATAATAATTCGGATTTCCTCCGCCAAAGTAATCTACGGCAATCTTATCTATGTTATTTTTCCTGACGTATTCGGCAAGCCGTTTTAAATCCTGTCCCCAATCGTAATTCGAATCAACCGCAATCCTCCAGCCTGTCCTTGTCCCTCCGCCGAGCTCATTGTAGTAAGACAAGAAATGGGGATAGGTACTCGTGACACTTATCATCAACCAGGCCGTAAGTCCCCCCACCAAAATATATTTGGGTACGGATGCGACATAAAGCTCGTAGATATTTTTTAACCATCCGAACCAAGTGTCTGGACTCTCAAGTTCATGCGGACGTGCCCATCTTATAATTTGGCGTGAGATCAAAATGTAAATAAAAGGGAAAGTCGGTAAAACATGCCGTATGCCGATATTAAGAGGGGATTTAATGGAAACGCCCCAGTATAAAACAATAAAAAGAATTGCGGAGAACTCGGGAAAGTGGCTTTCGATCCAGACGCGCAACCTTTCAAGATCAAACCCCTTATTGAGGAAGTTCGAATTTTTTACACCAAACCATAGTGCGATCAAAGTCAAAACGTGCAGAGCCAGGGGCTCTTTGAGAAGATAAAGCAGTGGGAAATATGATAAGTTCCCTCCGCCCGAAATCTCCCCAAGATACACGACCGTGTGTCCGCCCGCAGTCCTTTGATTAACCATCAAAAATCCAAGCAGGTACTGACCCAGAGGCCGGGTAAATCTGTTATTGATTAGTAGAAGATCGAAATTGACCGCAGGCCGGAAGCCGTAAGAGGAGAGTAAAAATTCGGCATCGCGAAGCTGCTTTTCTTGAGGGTAATTCCATACGTGCGGAATATAAACAACCCAAACCAGCGAAAATCCCACTACTCCAAGAACCAAGGTTTTTTCGACCATTCGACCAAGAACCCTAAATCTTTCATGCCAGTGAAGACCCGGACGCACGAGAACCCAGAAAATAAGCAGCACGCCGTAGGTGGGGAGGAGCAAAATTAGCGAGAATTTAAGAAGCTCGGCAAGACCAAGGGCTGCGCCTGCAAGAGCCGCCCTCGACCAAGTGGGTTTTTCCAGAAACCAAAGGAAAGAAATTATTCCTATAAAAAATCCAAAAGCCGCGCCAAGATCGGTGGTTACGTAACGCGAATGGGCAAGTACGGTGGGGGAGAAAGCGTAAAAAATCAAAGTCAATAAAGCCGTCGCGCCCCCGAATTTATTTTTGGTCCAGACAAAAATAAGCCAGCCGAAAAATACGGAGAGTAGAATAAGAGGCTGACGAGCCCAAAAAATTATTTTATCCGCATCGTTGCCCGATTCGTACAAAAATTTCGTTCCCTCGGCCCACTGTCCATTTACCTCTTCCTGCCAATAAGGAGTGTCTGTGGGGAAATAGGGACGTGCAAAAATTAGCGACGATAAGGCGGCGATGGTTTTTAAGAGCGGCGGATGTTCGGGATTGAGACGATAGTCGCCTTGAGTCACGTAACCAAATCCTGCCGGTATATGAGCAAGTTCATCCATGGTCGCCGAATCATTCGAGACCGAACCCTGCATCAGGAAAAACATCACTGCCAGAATCAGTATGGCAAATTTTTTTGTCCAGGTCATATAGCTATTATATAAATTCCGCGTTTATTTTACGAGAGTGCTTAATAGTTGGTAAAAACGACAAAATCAAGCGGGGCGTGAACCCTAAATTCGGGGAATTTTCGACTATAAACTTGCCTTAATTCCCGATCGTCGCTATTGAGAAACGCAATTACGACTTTTTGATTACCGACCGGTGATAATTGGTTGGCGTTTTCAGCAAGAATGTACTGGATATTTTTACGAGTTTTCTCCTCTTCGCGAAACGTATCCGTGGCAAACATCACGGTTTGCGCGGCGGCAGGGATTCCTCGTACATACACCCCGGGCAGGTTCACCACAACATATTTTTTAATTTCGAGCGGTAAACCGTTTAAATATCGACCCAGATGCCACATATCCGTGGAAAAAGCAAAGTAAGTAAGGGGACTATTCGCCCAACGGATAAAATACTGTCTATGGCTTTGGAAAGTAACGACAAGAAGTAATGAGAGAAATAATATTACCGCCTCTTTTTTAATCCGGCGGAACTGCCCTCTATATTCCCCCCACTTTATCTCCTGCTTCTCGAGCCAACCAAAAACCACCTGCAAGAGATACCATGCGCCTGTTGCTTCGAGAATTACCAGGGGCGGAATCATACCTATGGAACGCAGGGCGTGCGGCATTCCTTCACGGGTAAGGGTAGCCGGCAAAGACATAAAAAAGGCCCAGGACACTAAAAATAAAAGCGCCCTGAAGGACGCGGTGCGCCAAAGGCCCAGCGCCCCCGCCAGCCCCAAAAGGCCCGTCAAAAGGAATGGCTGGCAATCAAAGTTATGGCGCCAATTGCAATCGCCGGCTCCCGGCGCCAAAAACATCCCTAAAATTTTGACATTAGATTTCACAAACTCCCAGCTCGGATTTTGGGCAGAAAATATAGAAACGTCGCCCGCCCTTCCCACAAAATCCTGCGGATTTTGGAGAAAATAGTAACCGATGGGAAGAGCGACCACGAAAGTTATAAAAAGAAAGAGGAGCACAGCACAAGGCGCGCAATAATTCGGAGAATTAGGAGTACTTCTCCACCATCTCCACAGATACCAAATTAAGGGTCCTGCCAAAACAAACGGCATAAAGCGAAACGCAATATAGGTATGAAAGCCGAGCCCAATAAAAACGCCGGCCCAAACAAGCGGCAGAATTTTTCCTTCCCGCAGACCTTTCAGTAAAAAATACAGTCCGAATGCGGCAAAAAAGGGTACGAGAATAGCGCGGAAACCAATGCGCGAGAAGTTTATATGCCAGTAGCTCGAAGCAAGGAAAAAAGAGGATAAAAGTGCGATTGAAGTCGAACTCCGCTCATGATTGAAGTCCGACTTCAATCGTAATAGCTCTAGCGTGAGGAAATACATCCCCAATATGGTGAGCGTCCCGAATACAGCGCTTACTACCCTTAAAGCCCAAGGCTCTTTGCCAAACAACCAGAGTGATATCGCCTGTAAATTAATAAAAAGCCCCTCGCGGCCGTTATTCTCAGGATAAAATATCTTAAAACTGCCCGTAGTTAAAGCCTCGAGAGCATTATTGCCGTTCATGGCTTCGTCCGGATAAAGGCCGGGTGGAATTTCTTGAAGGAGATAAAACCTAAAAAATCCTCCCAAAAGAAGAATAAAAATTAAGGTGGGGAAAACTAACCGTTTGCTCATTGCTTTTATTATACTATAATGTATGGGTATGCCCAGTGGAGAACCACAAAATGAGCGGATGTTGTCCCCGGAAGAGGAAATCCGTGAGCTTGAACAAAAGCTCGAGCAAAAAAAGCGGGAATTGGCCGAAGTAGGCGGGCCGGCTGAAGAAGAAAAGGAAGTTTTTCGGGAAGTCTTGAAAAAACATATCGAAGAAGCGCGACCGGCTCCAATAG
>CAYPFS010000005.1:10264-21554 GCA_964410175.1 uncultured Candidatus Saccharibacteria bacterium | reverse complement strand
CCTCCTTTTGCGCGCTTGCGCGAAAAGGAGGGGGTAAAGGTTTTGTTCCTAAATTCCCATTATCCCGATACGCCGGGACTCGGAAATTTCAGACAAAGCCCTTTATTCTGCCTTCATCTTTCCCCTTATCTCTTTCATTATTTCATCCCTTACTTTTGAATTTTCTTTAAGATAGTTTTTAGAGGAATCAAACCCTTGGCCGAGTTTTAAATTACCGTAGCTGAAACTTGCGCCGGATTTTTTAATGAGTCCGTAGCGCATACCGGTATTCAAAATCTCCGCCTCGTAAGAAATCCCCTCATTGTAGAATATGTCGAACTCCGCGGTTCTGAAGGGCGGCGCTACTTTATTTTTAACGATTTTGGCCTTGTGCCTATTGCCGATGATTTCCTCCCCTTTTTTAATTTGTGCGCTGCGGCGAAGATCAATCCGAACGGATGAATAAAACTTGAGGGCTTTCCCCCCGGGTGTAGTTTCCGGATTTCCCCACATCACTCCAATCTGCGTTCTGATCTGATTTATAAATATAACCACGGTCCTGGATTTGGCAACAATTGCGGTAAGCTTCCTTAGCGCGTGGGACATTAGACGAGCCTGCAGGCCCATATATTGCTGGCCCATCTCTCCCTCGATTTCCGCGCGCGGGGTAAGGGCGGCTACCGAATCAATCACCAAGACATCAACGGCATTGGAACGCACCAGAGATTCCACGATCTCTAAGGCCTGTTCTCCGGTGTCGGGCTGGGAGATCAGAAGTTCATCTATTTTGACGCCGATTTTTTTTGCATACTCCGGATCAAGCGCATGTTCGGCGTCCACAAAAGCCGCAAGTCCTCCTTTTCGCTGCGCTTCGCGTATAACATGCAGTGCCACCGTGGTTTTTCCGGAGCTCTCCGGGCCAAAAATCTCAACGATGCGGCCCCTCGGAAATCCCCCTACGCCCAAAGCCGCGTCTAAAGAAAAGGATCCGGTGGGAATGACGTCCACATCAACTTTCCGCGCCTCCCCCAGCTTCATAATCGAACCCTCGCCGTATTTATCTTGAATCTCTTTTACGGCGGCTTCGAGTAATTTGGATTTGTCGAGTTTATCTTCTTTCACAAATATTGGCTGCGAAATACGAAACAATACAAAATTACGAAAGTACGGAACCGTTTTCGTAATTTAGTACTTTCGTACCACTTCATATTTCGTAGCGAAGTTATCTCACCAACACATGCCTTATCTCCTTACTTATCTTCCCAAATCTATCCTGCACTATAAACTCCAAAGAGTTAAGGCCTTCTACCAGCTCCAGCTCTTCGTCAAAATTTCCGCGCTCGTCAATTGTAACCTCCCTGCCGTTTACCGTCAATCTGCTCTCTTTGGGCGATACGCCCCATACTCTTACGAACGGATGAGAAATAACTAATCCGTCCCTGGGCCCTTGCAAGTCAAGCACCGGTGGACGTAAAAATCCAAAAAGTTCCGTTCCCAAAAAGAAGAGGATAACCATGAAAAATAGGCCTGCGGCTACGCTCCAGAAAAATTTCGGCGTAAAATACGGAACGCTCACGCGGTTTCCCGGAATAGGCAAAATCGTTTTATCCCTGCCAAACATCTTTACGGCCCACTCGTTGTTAAAATCGCGAAGCCACTCCGCCTCCTCGGAAATCTCAAGAACCGAGAGCATTTTTTTAAAGAATCCTAAGGCGTAGACTTTGGGCGGAAGCGAATCATATTTTCCTTCCTCTATAGCTTCGACTAACTTGGAACTCGCTTGGATTTTTTCGGCGAGTTCCTCGATTCCTAAACCCAATTCACTGCGTCTTCGTCGCATACGATCGCCCAAAGATTCAGGGTTCTTAAACTTGGGGTTCATACCGTTAGAGATTTAGGACTCGATATAATAATCACTAATCCCGTTAGATATTTATGGCCCGATTTAGTTTTTACTAAATTCTGTAAACAATTTTTCAGGGTTAAGTTGGTATGAAGAAACGGCTACCTCTCTAACGGGACTCATAGTCAGCGGTTTTAATCAAAATCTCCCTTGGTTTTGCTCCATCTGCAGGCCCCACTACTCCCTTCGCCTCCATTAGATCAAGCAGCCTCGCAGCGCGCGCGTAGCCGACTCGAAGTCTACGCTGTAGATAGGAGGCCGAGGCCTTGCCGGCCTCGACCACAAGCTCTTCGGCCTCGTCATACAAAGGATCGTCTTCTCCAAAAAATTCGCCCTCCGGGTTTTGAGTATCCGATCTTACTTTCAAGATTTCCTCGTCGTAAAGCGGCTCGCCGCCATCCCTTATAAATTCCACTACGCGTTTTACCTCCGGCTCCGAAATAAAGGCGCCTTGAATCCGGCGGGGCTTAGCGGTGTCTCCCGCAAGAAAAAGCATATCTCCGTTCCCCAAGAGTTTCTCGGCCCCGGCCGTATCAAGAATGGTACGGGAATCGATTTGGGAAGCCACTTGGAAGGCGATGCGGGAAGTAATGTTAGCCTTGATAAGTCCGGTTATTACCTCCACCGACGGTCTTTGGGTTGCAACCACCAGATGGATCCCCACTGCCCGCGCCATCTGCGCGATTCGGATGATAGAACCTTCCATCTCGCGAGGGTATGCAGCCATAAGATCGGCAAGCTCGTCAACAACAATCACGATGTAGGGCAGGTGTTCGAGTTCCTCCCGCGACTCGGCGGCAAGAACGTTGAAACTTTCAAGGTCTCTGGCTTTGTGCTCCGAAAGAAGATCGTATCTCCGATCCATTTCTCGGGTTGCCCAGATAAGAGCCTGAATAGTCATCTTGGAATCGGTAATAACCGGCGTCAACAAATGCGCGACATCGTTATAAAGCGAAAGTTCCACACGTTTGGGATCTACCAAGATGAGCCGCAAAACCTCGGGGGAGTTTCGATAAAGAAACGAAGTAAGGATGGTATGGATGGAAACTGATTTTCCGCTGCCGGTTGCGCCGCTAATCAGAAGGTGCGGCATTTTGGCGAGATCTGCAAAAACGGGATTTCCGGAAACGTCTCGCCCTAGAGCAAAAAGAAGAGGTTGATGGGCTTCCTGGAAAATTTTATGCGAAAGAAGGGCTTTTAATCCCACCAGCGCAATGGAGCGGTTTGGCACCTCGATTCCCACGAGTGATTTCCCGGGAATGGGCGCTTCAATTCTAATCGGATGCGCCGCTAGAGCCAAAGAAAGATCATTGTGGAGCGCGGTGATACGGGCAAGTTTAACCCCCTCGGCCGGACGCAAAGTATATTGAGTTACGGTGGGACCGATGGAAATTTCCCCCATTTCAACGTCAATTCCGAAATTTTCAAGCGTTCTTTTAATGATGTTGGCGTTGGCTTTGATGTCTCCCGAGGAAGGTTTTCCGCGATCACCCTCCAAGAGCTCAAGAGGCGGTTTAGGGTACGAAGTTTTTACCGGAATGGGCTTGAGGGCGATTCGACGCATCGGCAGGGAAGATTCTTCTGTCGAGGGAGCCGATGGGGGAAGATCAACCGTAACGGCGGTCGAGGATGCCGGATTTGTCGAGGAATTCTGGGGTTTCTCTACGGCGCTTTTTATTGCATCGGTAAGACTTTCCAGAGCCGCCTTAACGCCTGCCCCGACCGAAGCGTCGAAGCCCTCCCCCGCTACACCCTTCTCCGCCTCTTCTTTTTCTTCCTTTTCTTCTTTCCCGACTTCTCTCCTCCTCCACAGCGGTTTATTGAAAATAAGCAGGAGCGAGATTACGAAAAATCCGAGAAGGACCACGAGGCCGGCCCAAAAATCAAAAAGTTTTATGGCGGGAGACCCAAGCGCCGATCCCAAAAATCCTCCGGTTCCCGTTCCAAAAATGAGATGGAGGGCGCCAAGGCTCGATAGAAGAAAAAGCAGGCCGCCAACAAACGACATCCCAATAATTTTCTGCTGCTCGCCCGAGAGAAGAGAAAATCCGATAAGTACGAGTCCCAAAGGCGCCAAAAAATATCCGCTCCCGAGAAGCCAGTCAAGAGTTTGAAAAACGCGTTCCCCCGTGGCCCCGCCCTTGCCGACAAAGGCCAAGGCCAAAATCGCCGCGAGCACGAAAGCGAAAACCGCCAGGATGCTTTTTTTGGTCTCGGGCGCCAAATTCTCGTGCCAAACGGTTTTCTTATCCCGCATTTTCTCGCGCGCCCTGAATTTTTCTTTATTTTTATTTTTACGGCTCATGGTACAATTTCTCTACTTCTCCATCTCTGCCGCGGAACTCGACCAAGTCGGATCTGAAATTGAAATGACCGAGATCTGCCCCACGGGCAAAGAGCCCCGCGGTACCTTATAAAGCCCTCAACACCTCTATCCCCTTTTCCATAATCGGATCCTCCCCTTCTTTCAACTCTCGATCTTGGGGAATTTCAACTTTAATATCGGGTTCAAGCCCCTTACCGTTGATTTCCTGACCCTTCGGGGTAAGCCATTTGGCAACAGTGAGTTTCAGAGATGCGCCCTTTTCAAGGCTTACCACCTCCTGCACCGATCCTTTACCGAAAGTTTTGACTCCTATGGTTTTTATGCCGCGAACGTCTCGGAGGGCTCCAGCCACAATCTCCGAAGCGGAAGCCGACCCCTCGTTAATTAAAACGACCGTGGGAACCTCGACCAGCAGACGGTAGCCGCTTGAACGGTAAATCTCCTCTCTTCCGTCGGCGAAACGCTCTATCGCCACCACCTCTCCTCTTGGCAAAAACCAACCGGCAATATCCACCGCCACCTGCAAAAATCCGCCCGGGTTATTGCGAAGATCAAATACCAGTTTCTCGGATCGGCTCTCGAAAAATTCCTGTACCGCTCTGCGAAATTCGTAAGATGCGTTCTCGGTGAAATGATGCAGTTTTATAACGAAAATTCCATCGGGTTTTCTTTCCGTAGTTAAAATCGGCACGCGGATTATATCCCGGGTTATTTTAAAATCTTTGGGGTCTTTGAAGGAATCACGGAGAATCAGAAGTTTTACTTCGGTCCCCGGCTCCCCCCGAATAAGACGCACGGCTTCGTTTAAATTAAGATCCGCGCTAAAGGTCTCGTCAATTTTAAGAATCTTGTCACCGGCCTTGAGTCCCGCTCGTTCCGCCGGAGAGTCTTTGAGCGGAGCAACTACGGTGAGGACGCTTCGCCGTATACCGATTTCAGCCCCGATGCCCCCGAATGAACCCTTAATATCCTGCTGAAACTGTGCGTTTTCTTCCGGAGCAAGGAATTCGCTGTACGGATCTTTCAGCGACTTTACGAGCCCCGAGGCCGCGCCGTAAATCAAATTTTGCCTGTCAATTTTGTCTCTATCAGCATACTTTTCTTCAAGTTTTGACCAGACATCCCAAACCACGTTAAAATCCACCGCCCGAAATTCGGGCGGAGGTTTTTGTCCCGCCACGTTTAAAACTTTCTCCACCGCCGGCCGATTCTCGTAACCGAAGTAGACCCCGGCAAAAAAACTTGCCGTAAGTAAAAGGAGGACAAGAAGAATGGTTAAGGTCTTACTAAAACGTTTCCAATCAAAATTCAACATGAAGCTCCACGGGCAAGGCCGTGGTATCCGTATGTTACGGTCAAGCCCTGCGGGCTTGCCCGTGGTGCGGAATCCCGCACCGAAGACCATTTTCATCCACGGGTAAACCCGTGGTCTTCTGGTACGTGGATGAAAACATTATCTCAAATTAAGACCACCGAGTCAACGTCGATTATAAAACCGCCCAAAATAAAATAAAAACGGGTTGGCTAGCCAACCCAAACTTCCTCACGAAAATCAGTACAGCATAATTTCTGCCCGGCACTCCCATTTCTCCGGAGGTAAATCTTTAGTTACGCATACCGCCAGACGATCCAGCGTTATAACCATTTCTCTGCCGCCAAACTGTGTATACAAATTTTCCTGTAGAATCGTTCGTTCCCAAACAGGGATTTGGTCCGTGTAAATAAGACTGACGTGATAGGGAAGCACAGGACATTCTCCCATTATTCTGCAAGTTTCCGTGTATAACCTGTATAATTTGGAATCCCCTCCCGCGTCTTGTGCAAAAAAATAAAACGAGCGTTCGTCCGGCGTTCCCCACCCGATAGTACGTAGCCGGACCTCTACTTTTCCTACCTGATCAGCCAGTGTTTTTGCCTTATCCTTAATCTCGTTAAGAGTTCCGCGTACATCTCCCGCCACCGTCAGATGAGGCGTAAAACAGCCCGACGGGTAGTCTTCCGCCAAGTCGCATATCAGTTGAGAAAGCCGGTCGTAATCTTCCTGCGAGGGAACCAACCAAATAGAATACTCCCCCACAGCTGGTTTACAGTTTATTGCCAAAAACGCCGCGAATAGCACAGGAATCAGGATTTGAAACCGGGACATTCCAAACTCCTTTATTCAGCTTGTTGGTACTGTAACCAGTATAATACCAAAAGGGGGTCGCGGCAAGACGAGCGTCGCAAGGCAGAAAAATTCATCGAAAAGTTAACCGAGTCCAAAAAATATTCCAAACCCATAGTCACTGAGCTTGCTCCGCTTGAAAAATTTTATCCGGCCGAGGAGGAACACGAGAATTTTTACCTAAGACATCCCGAAGAGATGTATTCAGAAATTGTAATGAAGCTCCGCGCAGCAGAGCTGCGCGGTATCTTGCGGAATTCTTCCGTAGCCGAATACCCTCCTTCGCTCGCCTGCGGCGAGCTTCGGAAGGGTTATTCTCCTCGCCTTCATCCCCGCAGTCCAGCCTTCGTAGCCGAAGCTACTTCGGCGGAGTAGGCCGAGCTGCGGGGTATTCGGCGAAGGAGAATAAAACCCAAAGTTGAAAAAGTCCGCAAAAAATATCCGGAACTGCCGAAAATAGGTGTGGAATAAAAATCTCACGAAGATTGACTACAGTCTTGTCTCCTTCTCCAGCCAATCTATGCGCTGGGTTTTTCTTTTCCGGAATATATCCTCCGCAGATAACGAATATCAGATCTTTTTTGGAAAAAGAAAATAAATCAATATGAGTCCAACAACACTTTCTTCCGCAAAATCAACCCAAAATAGGATGGGGTTGCCTATTTTGGGGAGATAGATAAGTTCAGGAACCACTATTGCGAGCACTAGGCCTAAAGCCAGAAATCCTGCTGGTCTTCTTAACTCTTCTTTGTAGGCTGCCCAAATGAAAAACAGTCCTACAACTAGTGCCATTCCAGCGATGCTGTACATTTCAAATGCGTCGCCGTAATGTTCGGTGATGCGCGAAAAGCTATCCAAGCTTACTATCGCCCAGAGGCCAGTAAGCACATAATATAAACCCTGAAATATTAGAATAATTTTTAACATTTTATTGTTCACCTTAGTGTTGTACATGATCGCCCTCGCCGCCGCACCCGTCAGAAAGATTCCACACTTCTGTGACTTGTTCACCGCTGAATCCGTGATTTAAAATGAGATATTTGCCGAGTCCGCCGTACACATACCATCTCCAACACTTGCAACAGCACGGCCCCTTCTCACGAGAGTTTGCCATTGCGTAATCGTATGCTACTTGTTCGTCTGGCGTAAGCTCCATATCGTAGTAGCTCATCAGTTTTTTAACTAAACTTGCCTCGATGTCGTAGGGGTCTGGCGGAATTTCTGGAATGTTTGCGTATTTCTTCAAACCTTCTACTTGTTCAGTATAGCGGTGTACACCCATCGGACTACAGCAAGAACCCCGAATACGGTCGGCATCTGTCATTTGGGGAATGGATTTTTGAAAGTTGACAGAACAGGCAGAATTGCCGTTTTGACTTAAGTAATCAAACTTAGCCGCTAACGCTTCCGGAGCGATACGCGGTTTTAATTCACTCTTTTGGCTATTTTTTGAAGTAAAAAGGGCCGTGCCGAGCAATAAAACGAAAAGGGTGAAAGCTATAATTTGACGCCCTTTTTTCATAAAACTATTCTACGAATTTTTACCCCACCTCGAGGAGATTATCTCCCCTCTTTTTCGTTATTCTGGTCTTCGGCTTCTTCTTGTTGTTTTTCTTCTTGCGTCTGTTTTCGTTCTTCCTCTTCTTCTTTCTCAAGTTTTTCTATTTCCTTATCAACATCTTCAAGAGCGTCTTCGGCTTGTTCGGCTAACTGTTTTGCTCCTTGATAGTTTTCCTTTGCAAAAAGCTCCTTTGCTTGGGCGAGCAGGCGGTCAAACTTGGTAAATGCTGTTGCTGACAATTCTATTCCTTCTTTTTTCGCCTCATCCATAAGCTCTTCTTTCTCTTCCTCGGCTTCTTTTATGGCTTCTTCAGCTTCCTCTTTCTTCTCTTGTTTCTTCTCTAACTCCTCTATGGTTTTCTCAATCTGGTCAAGAGATTTTTCTGCTCGTTTGGCAAGATTTTTGGCCTCAACAAAGTTTTCCTCCTTTGCTGAAGCTTCGGCGGACAAGCCTGCCGCAAGCGCACTTTTAGCTTGAGCGAGTAAACTATCAAACTCGGCAAAAGTATTAGCTGGAAGTTCCACGCCTTCTTCTGCGGCTTCGGCAATGACCTCTTGTTTTTCTTCTTCCGCTTCTCGGATGGCTTTTTCTGCCTTTTCCTGGGCTTCCAACTCTTCCTCAATTCTTTCTTCTTCGGCTTCTAATTCATCTTCTATATCTTCTTCCCTCAATTCCAAAAGTTCCAGCTGGGCTTTCACTTGACCGAGTTCTTGAGCAAGGGCTTCTGCTTTTACGGTATCACCAGCACGGTGAGCGGCTTTAAGCCGGGTTTTCAGTTCATCTTCTCTGGCTTCCAATACCCGCTTTTGGGCTTTGAAGCTGTTGGTGAGGGCGGATTTCGGCGTCTCTAATCCGTCATCTAATTCTTTAGCAAGATTGCTTACATCTTTTCCTTTTGATTTTTGTTCAGTAACAATGATAGCGGCATTTGCGAGATGAGCTTGTAGTCGTGATTGAGCCACCTCTAATCCCTTTGCTTCAACGCCTTTTGTTTCCAAGATAACCTTTATCTCTGACACTCGCTCTGCGGCAAAGGTAACTTGAAGGCGAGCTTTGTCTTCGGGGTTGAAAGCAAAGAACTCTTGCAGGGCTTCACCCAGCCGGTCAAGGAAATAAAACGGGCTGGCCGGCGTGATTCCAGCTCCCGGCAATTCCGCCTGTTCTTGCCCTAAAGCCGGAGCGGCGGCAAAAACAAGCGGTAAAATAATGAAATATGAAATTATTTTACTCATGTGAATAGTATACCACATCATACTGGGATTAACTTATCCGCAGGGCTTTTTGGTTTCTGAGGTAAATACTAGCCCCCAAGGAGGTTTAGTAAGCTTTATTTATACCGGTATAGCTATGTACATTTCACATAGCCGCGGCGCGTTCTGCATACCTTGAATGAACCGCAGAATATGCACTTTCTGCTCCTTAAAAAGTTGGCCGAATCGCTCTTTACGGGCGATTTTTAATGCCTGCATAAACATTTTTAAGTTCCCGTTTGGCGCGTTCCAGTACAGCTTTCTGTGATTTAGGCAGATTTTTCCCGGCGCGGTTGATGTAAAAATTCAGCATGGACATCGCCGACTGGTAAACCGTCCTCGCTTTTCGACGCGTGCTCGCTTCGGCTGATTTCTTCAACGATAGGGCGATTCGCCGGGGATTTTTCCAGGTAAAAATGCCCGGCTCCAAATCCAGAGCATTGCTTTCTTTTGTAACGCGACCGGACCAATATTGGTTTGATTTTTTAACCGCCATTACTAATCAATTTAGGAATTTTCCGTAAATGAAATGATGAGTTCTCGCTCGCGCGGACCGTCAAATTCAATTAAGGTGACTCTTTGCCAAGTGCCTAAAATAAGCTTCCCATCTTTTACAGGAATTGTAAGTGAGGTGCCGATGAGCGAAGAAAGAATATGGTCCGGCATATGCTCGGGATCGTGGGGGTGGCGATATTTCAATCGCGGCACGATTTTATCCAATGCCTCCAGATAGTCCAAATCTGTACCGCCCGGATCAAGATCGGCAGTCGTAAGGGCGGCTGTCGTGTGTTTCAAAAAAATATTGCAAATTCCATTTCCCGCTTTCAGCCGGCATAGCTCGCTGTTGATTTCGTCAGTAATGTCTATCACCTCTCTTTTCTTTTTAGTTTGAATGACCATGCATTAATTTTAATTGATTTATTGACTAAGCTTAAATGTCTCACCTGACCCATTGCGGACAATGTTAGAACCGCTATACAACGACAAAATGAGTATATTTACATACCCGATTTAAGGGAATACGCCAACGCATAAACTTATCCTACCGCACCGCTCACTATTATTTTTATCCAAACACCAATACTTTATCGCTCTCCTCAACCATCTTGAGTAAATCCGTCATTGTAGAAACTGGGCAAACCCCAGTTTCTTTTTTACCACGAAGCTCTAAACAAGTTCCGCAAGCGTATAAAGCTCCCTTCAATTCCTTGTACTCCGTAACTTTCTTTGAAATATCAAAATCTTTGGTATCCGCAATGGTATCAAGTTCAACTCCCTCATTCATTAAAAAGATTGTTGCTTCGTGATGGGCTTTTAGCGAAGTAATGCCTAAACGAAATGTATTCCAGATATGTTCTGGCTTATTTGATTGCAGGATAATGCCGATTTTCATAAACCGATTAACTTAATTCTTTTTTCTTTTCCTCAAACTCCCTCCTATCAATTTCTCCTTTCGCGTAGCGTTCTTTAAGAATATCAAGAGCGGATTTTCCAGTAGAACCGCCGCCCCCAAATTGATTGGCGAGCCATTTTATTAATGCAACGACGGCCGCGATAATCAGAACCCACCAAAGAATCATAAAGAGCCCGCCAAAGAATCCGAATGTGCCGAAACTCATCATATTGTTTGTTGAGTTAAATCCGAAGGGAGACGACCACCTTCCCGTCATCATATTCATCATGGGCATCCAGCCGCCGCTTCCCATAGGAAGCGATACGGAAGTGTCGCATCCAGAAATCCTCTTACCCATGACAATGTGAATTTGCTCTTCACCTTCTTCTCCATGCATCTGGATCATCATGGCGTTCATTGCGGCGTGTGAGTCGCCCATCATTTGACCCATGAAGTATTCGCCCAATACGCCAAAATCTTCGTCGGAAAGATCGGCGCAGGTTACCTGTTTTGCCTGCAATTTTTCCCACAACTCTTTTCCTTCTTTTTCTTCCCGTAAGGTATGTTCGACCACCTCGTTCCAATTGACATCAGTTGCGCGGAGACCGCCCATCATTTGAGCATTCGCGTTCAGGACGAAACCGCCCAGAAAGAGAATAGTTATTGCTAAAATTGTAAGTAGTTTTTTCATGGTAATTTTTATCCAAGCCATTC
>CAYPFS010000005.1:3355-10254 GCA_964410175.1 uncultured Candidatus Saccharibacteria bacterium | reverse complement strand
TTTTCCTTCTTGTTCTTCCCGCAAAGTATGTTCGACTACCTCGTTCCAATTGACATCAGATGCGCGGAGACCGCCAGTCATCATTTGAGCATTCGCGTTTAAGGCAAAACCGCTCAAAAGAATGATATTTGCCGCAAAAATTGTAAATAGTTTTTTCATGGTAATTTATTATCCAAGCCATTCGCGCAGTTTCGGAAACTTGGAACAAATTGGCAAATTTGAGCACCAATTTTCAAGTCCCCAAACGCGGCCGGCTCGGAGGCTAGCGAATAAAAGTAAAACGACAGCGTAGATTATGTGTTCATCGACCAAGAACGAATGGGGATTTGGGTATGGGAAATCAAGAATCGGGAAGTAATAGAGCATCATCAAGATTGCGCCGAAGATAGATGACAACCGCACTCCGATTCCCAAAATCAACGAAATACCAAGAAGCGTTAAGCCCCACTCGTTTATGAAATTTACAACCGGCAGAAGTCCGGGACTCATAAGCCACTGGTAAAAACCAACAAAAGTTTTCGCGCCCTTCAAGTATCCGGCTGCCGACCATTCAGGATTTAGCACTTTGATGATGCCGGCATAAAACATCATCCATCCAGTAAAAACGCGAAGCATAAACAATGATATTTTTTGGAATTGAGTCATAGCTTTATGTCGCAAGCCAGCCGCCATCCACATAGAATGTGGCGCCAGTGATATAGCTTGCTTCTTCTGAAGCTAAAAAGACGACCATGGCAGAAACCTCCTCGGGCCTGCCGATTCTTTTTAGCGGAACGCGCTGAAGCATTGCTTCCATCGCTTCTTTTGGCATTTGCGCCGCTTGCACCATGGGCGTATCTATTGCACCGGGCGCTATCACATTCACATTGATGCCGAGCGGGGCCCATTCAACCGCAAGAGTTTCCGCCATGCCGATAATGCCGCCTTTGGAGGCAGTGTAGTGGGCGCCTCCGGCGAATCCGATTCCTACTTGTCCCGAAGCAATAGAGGCGATGTTAATGATCCGTCCCCATTTATTTTTTGCCATTTCTTTGGCAGCTCGCTGGGCGCAGAGAAACTCTCCTTTGAGATTGATGTTGATCATTCGATCCCATTCTTCCTCCGAAAGTTCGAGCGCGGGCTTTGGGATAAAGATGCCGGCATTATTGACGAGAATATCCAAGCGACCGAATTGTTTGATAATTTCATCAAATACTTGATCAACTTCGGCCTTATTCGAAACGTCCATCTTGAAGCAAACAGCTTCTCCGCCTTTGGATTTTATTTCTTCGACCACCGGCAAACATTCTTTTGCGTCAATATCCGTTACCGCAATTTTTGCGCCCCGTTGGGCTAAAGCGAGCGCATGAGTGCGGCCCATTCCGCGCCTTCCACCCGTGACTAATGCAATTTTATTTTTGAGTTCGAACATAAGTTTAGGTTATTCGCTCGTTTTTCCGTCGAAGTGCTCTTGGCCGGCCATGGCTTCCTCTTTTGTCTTATGCACAATGCCATCTCGATGCTCCGGAGGGGAATAGATTGTATAGAGCTTGAGATCCTTTTCTCCTGTATTGATAACATTGTGTTTTGTTCCTGCGGGGATCATAACTGCATAACCTTCTCTCATCTCATGCGCAACATTATTGAGAACGACCCTGCACCTACCCTCCTCGATTCTGATGAATTGATCAAGTTCGTGGACCTCTTCGCCGATTTCCTCTCCCGGCTTTATGTTCATCAAAACCAGCTGGCTATTTTTAGCCGTATAGAGCACCCTACGGTAATCCATATTCTCCGTGGTTTCTTTTTCTATATTTGTTATATATCCTTTCATAATAACAGACTATACCGCCACTTTAGTGGTGGATCCCTTGAAGGGAAGGTTTGGAAACCGTAGGTTTCCAATATGAATAAGCCTACCTCTATAAGTTTATCTGAACCATTCTTTTAATGATTGGGGCCAACCAACCAGAAGGAGCAAGGCGAGAGGCGCTCCCCAGTTAGCCCATCGTTCTACGAAGTCCCAGATTGGTTCGCCGACAATCGGGCGAATAAGTGCTGTCCAAAATCCCCAAATCGCCATCCAAAGAAGCGCAATGCGGATGGGTCGAATTAGAATTAAGACAGCCAAAGCAATATCCATAGCGCCAACCAACCAAAGGAGAGTTGTCGCTGTTTGCGGATCGGAGATGCCGAAAGTCGCAAACCAACCGATCCAGGCTTTCTTACCCTGAAGCGCGAAAACGCCGTGGCCAATAAACTCACCTGCTACTGCTATTTTTAAGACCCACTCAATAAGTTTTGTATTCACCCCGTTAGACATTTTTTGTTCTTCTGTCATGGTAATATATCTGGGCCCCCTAAGACATATTGTTAACACAATTTCGCGAACGAAGCATATGTCTAACGGGGTTCATAAGTTTATTTTAACTAATTTTTATCAAGTTGATAAGCCCCGAAGTAGATGCTTCGCATCACTACGGGGCAGGCATTCCTCGACCAAAGAATGCCTGATACTACAAAGATTTGTTTCTCAAAAGCATCGCATTTACCGCCACGATCACCGTGCTTAACGACATAAATAAGGCCGCAAGCGCGGGTTGCAAAAGTATGCCCTTAAACGCAAGAACTCCCGCGGCAAGCGGAATGGCGACAATATTGTATCCCGTTGCCCAAAAAAGATTTTGAACCATTTTTGTATAAGTGAGGCGCGATAGCTTAATGATTTTCACAATATCTCTTGGATCATTGCGAACAAGAATAATACCTGCCGATTCAATCGCGACATTAGTACCCGCGCCGATAGCAACACCAAGATCCGCTTGGGTGAGCGCCGGGGCGTCATTGACTCCGTCCCCGACCATTGCCACCTTTTGTCCTTTGTTTTGCAAAAGTTTTACTTTCTCCGATTTTTGATCAGGCAGAACTCGCGCGAAATACTCGTCAATTTTGAGTTCGCTTGCGACCCATTTCGCCACATCTTCCGCATCGCCAGTAATCATGGCAGTTTTCACGCCCATGTCGCGCAAGGCCTTAACTGCTTCGCGCGATTCTTCACGAATAACATCGGCAAGTGCGATAGCTCCAATCATCTGACCGCCGGAAACGACAAAATTAATTGTTTTACCCTGCATAGCAAGCGTATCAATCTGCTTTTTAAACTCGTCGGAAATGGATACTTTTCTCTCATTAACGAGCACGGAGCTCCCAACAAGCGCTTCTTTTCCGTTAATTTCTGCCCTAACTCCTTTGCCGGGAATCCTTTGGAAATTTTTAACTTCCAAGATAGGAATGCCCCTTTTCTTCGCCTCGGCTAAGGTAGTTTTGGCAATAGGATGTTCTGAGTGGCTGTTTACCGATGCAGAATACTGCAATACGAGCGTCTCTTGGTTTGGATCAACAGAAATTATCCTGTCGATGCCAAACTCTCCTTTGGTAAGCGTCCCCGTTTTATCGAAAAGAACCGTATCAATATTACGCGCCGCTTCCAGTGCAAGCCGGGACCGCACCAAGAATCCATTCTGCGCCGCTTTAGCGGTCGAGATGGAAGCAACAAGCGGGATCGCAAGGCCCAAAGCATGAGGACAGGCAATCACAAGAACCGCCACCATACGCTCCAACGCGAAACCAAAACCGCCCTTGCTTAAAACCCAAAGAACAAACGTCAAAACGCCGGTTACGACAGCAACTGCAGTGAGATAATAGGCCGCGCGGTCCGAGAGAATTTGCAGGCGCGATTTAGAAGCCTGCGCTTCCTGCACCAGTCGCATGACGCCGGCAAGAAAAGTATGTTCGCCGATTTTAGTGACTTTGATTTTGAGGGCGCCATCGCCGTTAATGGTCCCGGCAATGACTTCGGACGACGCCCTTTTAGCCACGGGCCGCGATTCGCCGGTGACCATTGATTCGTTGACTTCGGATTTACCTTCTGCCACAACGCCGTCTGCCGGTATTTTGCCGCCGGGCCTGACAAAAACCAGATCGCCCTCGCGAAGTTCCGCAAGCGCTACTCGCTCTGTTTTTCCGTACCTTATTACTTCGGCAATATCAGGCAGAAGTTTTGAAAGTTCTCTTAATGCTCCTTGCGCGCCCTGCACGGCTTTCATCTCCAGCCAGTGGCCGAGGAGCATCACGGTAATCAGCGTGGTCAGCTCCCAAAATAGAGTGTGGCCTCCGGCAAGAGTGGCGTAGACGCTGAAAAGGTAGGCGGCGGAAATCGCAAGGCCGATGAGCATCATCATTCCGGGCAGTTTGGCCTTGAGTTCGCGGTATGCGCCGATAATGAAAACCCAGCCGCCGTAGAAAAAGACAATCGAGCCAAAGACAAGTCCGATATATGTTGAGCCGGTAAAAGCCGGAGCGACGAGACCTAATAACTTTTCGGGAAGTTCCGAATAAAGCAGGACCGGAATGGTCAGAATCAAGCTTATCCAGAATTTTCTCGCGAAACTCTCAACGCGGTGTCCGGCGTGTTTATCGTATGTTTCGGGAATCGCGGCGTCCTTCTCTTTTTTCCGTTTCGGCTTTTCGGGAATCAAACTCATTCCGCACTCCGGGCATAAGCCGGGCTTGTCCTGCCGTACCTTCGGGTGCATCGGACAGGTATAAATCACTTCCGGTTCGGCAGTCTCCGCAACTCCGTGATTTTGGTGATGGTTATGATTATGGTTCATGGTGATTTTTAGTTCTAAGCATTAACCAAAGCGAAGCTATCGCGCTGACGATGAAGAGCGTCACTGGAAACCAAACCGGGCCTATCCACGGCCAGGGGATCAGGAAATAAACGTCCATGGTTCCGAGCGCCGGCGGCCATCGCAGGAAAATATACAAAAAAAGATAGTAAGCCAAATCCCAGAGCGAGAACGCGAAGGCGAATGCCAGAAGGCGGTATTTTGGGGCAGAGAATGCCAAATAGCCGACTGCGGCGAGCATTAAGATGGTAGCGGCTTCGCGCCAAAGCTCTACCTTTAAAATATGCAAAGGGATAACTTCCAGGTCCGCGGCCGACTGTATGAAAAATCCGAGAGGATAATAGAGTTCCCGCAAATATACAACCACCGCGGCTTCAACCATTGCCATGGCAGCCGCATATACCGCTATCACGATTATTTTTGCGAAGATATCTTTTGCCATTTTACGTGTTCGTAAACGCTTGACCCCAAGAACCCCAAGCCGAAAGCGAACATCAATTCTTCAAAAGGAACGCCTAAAATGATAATTCCTGAGATTGCCGTAAGATTCCAAACTTTCTCAACATAACCCGGGTAGGCGATGATTAGTGTTAAAAAGTATGCGAAATACAGAGAGGTAAATATAAAGGCGCTTGTGAACATTTTCTTTTTCAAATCAGGGCGGCAATACCAGGTAAATAATCCGCCGCCAACCAAGGCAATAAAGGTTGAATAAATGGGGTTGAGGTTTGTAAAAATCAGGAGCAGAACAAAAATAATTGGCGCCGAAAGAAGTGCGAGTTTGTGATATTTGTGGCGAGGATGATGTTTTTTTTCTGGAAGGATTGGCTCGTGCCGAACGGGAAACACCCTTTCATAAATAACGGCGGCAAGCCCCCCGACGCCGAACGCAAATAGCAGACTTTCAATGTCAAACCCTGTCCTTAATGCTAAATCAAAAAGCGACGGCGGACTCCAATATTCGGGAACAAACAAGGGTTCGGTAAGTCCGAGAAGTGAAGTCCACAAACTAACAGCAAGCATTTCTTTTTTGCCCTCCTTGTTTCTCAAGGAAAGGTAGACCACAAGCCATATGACGAGGAGGAGTGAACTCCAAATAAGCCAAACGTATTGCATATTATTCGTACCTTAATGCCTCGGCCGGCTCCATTTTGGCTGCTTGGCGCGCAGGCAAAATGCCGGCGACAACACCGGTTATGAAGGTGATGATCAAAATCGAAAGTAGTCCAAAAAAATCCAAAGACGCGAATGAGAAAAGGCCCCTGACTCCGAAATTCGCGGCGGCCACTCCGGCAATCCAGGCCATGATAACGCCGAGTATTATGCCCAAAACTCCGCCCACCAAACCTATCACCCCCGATTCGATCAAGAAGATGGAAAGAATGGCATCGTCCGAGGCGCCTATGGCTTTCATGACGCCGATCTGCTTGGTGCGCTCCAGCACCGAGGTATACATGGTGTTCATGATGCCGACTGCGCCAACTACCAGCGAAATCAAAGCAATGATAAGCAAAGAAAGCTCAATCACGGAAAGAACATTGCCAACGAGCCGGCTGGCTTTCTCCGGCGTCAAAATCGAAAAATCGCGGACAACTTCCTGTTTCCCAAGCTGAAATTTTATCTGCTTGGCCACCAAGTCGGCATTGGCCCCTTTTTCAAGTTTGATCGCCGCAGTCGAGGCGGTACCGCGCTGCGAAGTGAGCGCTTGGAAGTCTTTGATTGACATCCACATCTGGTTATCTTCGTCCTGCAGTCCTACTTCGGAAAAAATTCCTGCAACCCGGAAACGGCGTCCCTTTACGATCAGTTCATCGCCGACTTTCGGTGTTACCCTGAAAAGTTTAAAGGCGGCTCTATATCCTAAAATTATTTCCCGGGTGCCTTCGGCAGCCGGCCACTTTCCGTCAATAACCTTGAGCGCTTGCGATTCTTCGGCGACAACCTGATATTCGCGCCATGGCTGGGCATGGAACATGACCGATTTTTTCTCGCCTTTGAATTCCACGTTTAAGACGGCAATGCTCATCGGTACCACTAGCCGAATACCGCTTATATTTTTCAGATTGAGCAGGTCTTCTTCCTTGAATTTTTGCCCTCCGGCAAGCCCCAAAAAAGGATTAGTTTCTTTCCCCGGGAAAATAATTATTAAGTCGGAGCCAAATTGCTGCAAAAGGCGCGCCACCGCATTTTGTATGCCGCCGCCCAAAGCGAAAATAATGACCACAAGCA
>CAYPFS010000005.1:1776-3345 GCA_964410175.1 uncultured Candidatus Saccharibacteria bacterium | reverse complement strand
GCATTATCCCGATGACAATGCCCAAAATCGTAAGCCAACTCCTGACGGGCCGGTGGCGAATGCTTTTTAGAATCAACGAAATAAAATTTTTGAGCATGTTTATTCGGTATAAATCTTCCTGTGAATTTGGTGGTTGCGTACGAGCCGGCCGTCTTTTATGGTAACGACTTGGTCGGCCTTTGCGGCAATGTCGGCATCATGCGTGACGACGATAAGCGTTTTCTTGTGCGTCTTGCTTAGGTTGGCGAGTATTTCCAAAATTTTATTGCCGGTCGTAGAGTCAAGATTTCCCGTGGGTTCATCGGCGAGTATTATTTCAGGGTCATTGGTCAGGGCTCGAAGGATGGCCACCCGCTGCTGTTCGCCCCCGGATAGTTCAAGCGGCCGGTGCGTCATCCGGCCCTCAAGCCCCATTTCTTGGAAATTGGCTTTTAACCTTTCGCCGTCAACGTTTTTTTGGGCAAACATCATAGGCAAGGTTACGTTTTCATAGGCGGTGAGCCACGGGATGAGGTTATACTGTTGGAAAACAAAGCCGAATGTTTTTGAACGAAGCTCGGCCCTTCCTTCATCGCCAAGAAGCGAAACATCCTTGCCGTCAAGGAAAATGCGCCCGGAAGTGGGCCGATCAAGAAGCCCTATCATGTTCAAGGCCGTGCTTTTGCCGGAGCCGGAGACGCCGATTATGGCTACAAAATCGCCGTTCCATATATTGAGGCTAAAGCCCTTAAGTACCTCAACGGCCACCTCACCCAGCCGGAATATTTTCCATATGTCGTCTAATCTGACGAGCGGCTCACCCACGAATTTTTCGGGATTGGTCGCGAATCTCCCCGCACAATGTTCGCCGCAGAAATAAAATGTTCGTCCGTGATGGGTGGCTTCCTTAACGCCCGGAAGTTCGGCCAGACTCATGCCGCAAACCGGGTCTATTTTTGCAGTTTGAACCGCAAGCATTAGTTTGTTAGTCGGCGGATACCACGACGGTTTGGCCTTCGCTAAGCCCGCTTGCGACCTCGATTGATTCACCGTCAGTAATTCCGGTCTCCACCCCAACCTCTTTTTGCCTTGTTCCCTCAATTATTTTTACGAACTTTTTTCCGTCTCTCTCGTAAACGGCCAGAGCCGGGATTTTCAGCACATTATCCTTGGAAGATATCAGGATGGTAAGGTCGGCGCTCATGCCCGGGCGGACGTTCGCCCCATGGGCCTCAAAATAGACGTTGGCGCGGTAGAACACATCCTCGTCTTTGATGACCTCTTTCGGGTCGATGGATAAAACTCTTCCGGTAAATTCGAGGTCGGGGAAGGAATCCAGGCGGATGACAACCTCATTGCCGTCTGTTTCTCTTATCTTTCCTATCTCAAGTTCCGAAACGTCCGACTGTATTTTATGGCCTGAGGTGGCGAGCGAAACGGCCGGCCGCCCGGTTGCAATTACCTCGCCCGTTTCAAACCATATTTTTGCGACCCCGGCTTCGGCCGGAGACCGCAGTGTGGATTTTCTTATTTTTTCTTCGGCGGCGGCGATTTGATTTTCGATTTCCTGAATTTGGGACTTGGCAATCT
>CAYPFS010000005.1:0-1766 GCA_964410175.1 uncultured Candidatus Saccharibacteria bacterium | reverse complement strand
GGCAATCTCAATGTCTTCGGCCCGCGTTCCGGATTTTTTAAGCGTGAACTCATCTTCGGCGATTTGAAGGTTTGATTTTGCCGTGCCCAATTTTTCTTCAGCAGTTGTGAGATTGGCAATTGCGGTATTCACGTTGGCGCGGGCCGCAGAAATGTCGGCCCTCCAGGTCTCTATGGTTGTTTGCGTGATAGTCGAACTGGGCGAGAGGGAACTAAGAGCAAGGGTAACGCTATTTAAGAATGATGCGACCAAGCCCAGATTTATTTTGGCCGCGCTTATGTAGTCTGAGAAGTCCGAAGCTGAAGCGAGGACGTCAAGCGATAGTTTCCAATTGGTGAGCGTTCCCTCAAGCGAAACCCGCCCCGACTCGATGGCCGACTTAAGCGGTGAGTCGGCGATGGCAAAGTTAACCTGCGGGTTTGCACTGCGCGGGTTGGAAATAAACTGGTCGGCTTTGCTTCGCACGGCATCGTCGGATTTAGTGTAGGAGTCCCGAAGTTTGTCAACGATATTCTTCTTCGCGTCCTCCAAGGTTGCTTTGGCGCTCGACACCCTGGCCTCGTTTACGCGGATGTCTTCGGCCGTTGGCCCAGCAATGAGTTTGTCCAGAGCGGCTTTTTTCTGGACAAGGACTGCTTTCAGCCGCGCTCGATCAATCTCAAAATCAGTTGTTTCGAGCTTCATAAGCGGCGCGCCTTTGACGACGGTCTGCCCTTCGGTGGCCAAGATTCGCTCCACCGTTCCGGAAAAAGGAAATTCCAAATCAAAATCTTTTTGCACCGCCACCTCGCCTCGCACTTTCACTATTTCCTTAATGCCTCCGCGTTCAACCTTAAAGAATAGAAGTTGGGCTTCTTCCGAGCGGAAATACTTCTGGTACATCCAAAGAGAAACTATCGCCGAGCCGACGGCGATGATTAAAATCAAATAGTAAGACGTTTTTCTCATACCGTTAGAAATAGCGTGCGGACGCAATATGCATCTTGCGCTCTAATAGAACTTATTGAATTTTCCGCAACATTGATCATCTTTTATGTCTAAACGCGTCCGCGATTTCCAACGGGACTCATCCCGTTAGAGACAGGAAACGCTTTCATCTATTTTGAGATGGCGTTTGCCCACCCCGGATTTAAGATATAATCCTCTAGCCTCTGCATCTTCTTTATTTATACATGCCTCATAATAAACAAATCTAATATGGCCCACGCTTGGTCGTATAACCTTGTTTTCCAGCATTGCGCTTATTAAAGCGTTTCCGTAAGTCTGCCGTAAAACCGGTATACCCTTTTTTGCTCCTCTGACTTTGTAAGATAGAGACATACTATATGTTGTCTCTAACGGGACTCATCCTTTTAATTTTACACCGATTACCTTTGTTTTGAAACTTTATAAAATGGAGGGGATTTCTTAGCGAGGCGATTTTTTGTTACACCCCGCAGCTGCCCCCGCCTCCTTCTTCTGACGGGGTAACTTCCGAAAGCACTTTTTGGAAGCCGGTAAGGCTGGAATAGTTTTTGCCGAGGATTTCTTTGGGGTCGACTTTCTCCCACTCCGCTCCTTTAATCTCAAGATATTTGGCAATTGTCATATAAGTGTCCGGAAACCAATAGGAATTCACTTTGAGCGCTGCCTTGTACATTTCTTCTTCTAAAACGCCCTGCGAGGCCATGAGTTCAAGAAGACCGAGCATCGCCATGCCGTGATTGCAATCGGGAAAATGCGTTGGATTATAATAGGTAATTAGTGGGAAACGTAACCAAAATAGA
>CAYPFS010000004.1:9276-21670 GCA_964410175.1 uncultured Candidatus Saccharibacteria bacterium | reverse complement strand
TCGCTCCGCTCAATTGATCCCGGTTTGGATCCTGGTCTCCTAGTTCTTAGGGGGGTGTAAATATGACTACTCCAAGTATTGTTATTGGCGTCTCGGCTGAGATTCGCGGCGGCAAGGGAATCTGCGTAAAAATTCTTGAAACTATCTTTGAAGGTCAGACCTCCGTTGTCTCAAGCGGCATGATACTAAAGGATCTTGCCCGCGCTTTTCAAATGCCAAATCCCACTGCCCGGGAAACTCTGCAGGAGGCTTACTCGCGCGCCAAAAGCGTTTTTGGAGAAAAGTGTCTTCACTACGGGATTCTTGACCGTTGGCAGAAAAGCGGGAAAGGGGTGTGGGTATTTGACGGGGTGCTTATGCCCTGGGACGTGGAATTTGTCAAATCATTTCCGTCAAGCATTCTCTTTTTTGTGGATTGCACCATGGAGGAAAGGTTCAGACGCGCAAAACTCGCCGCGCTCAAGGGAGAGCCGGATTCCAAATCCGATGAGGCTGAAGCGACTTGGGAAGATTTCAGAAGGCGGCATGAGCACGAAACCGCAAAATTTGTCGCTTCGATCAAAAATCTTGCGGGCGTAGCGGTACTCGATAACAACGGAACGCCGCGGGAACTTGGATCGCAAATTGTCGCAATACTCCTCAACAGGCTCCACCTGGATCAGCAAAAAATCTTTGCAAGAAAAGAGGCCCTCGAAAACCTCTACCGAGAAATCGAGTCTAGATAGTGACTCTTGACCCCGCACCTTTTCTACCGGTGAGCCGCGTGGCCACGAAAAGGGAATGCCTGAGTTGCCATTGTCATACCCGTCAAGATTCGGTTATAGAAAAGGTGCGGGGTTGATTAAGCCCGCGATGCATGCTACGAATATCCACGGATCCAATTTTTCTAGGATAGGAGGCCTGAAATGACCACAGCAACGGTTTTAGCCAAGAGAAAGTACGACGCGTAATCGCAGACTGGGTAATATGGATGATGAAGAAACACGAAACCCTGACCGGCGTAAACACTGACGCTCAAATTGACTGTCCCAAGTGTGGAGGATGTCGAAGTATCGTTTGGAGCGGTTCTTGGAGGTGCGTTAACGTCGGGTGCGGCTTTGAATTTGAACTGCACAACCTTCCGAGTCCTTTTGAGCTTGATGAATATCTCGAGCAGAAGAAAAAGGACGCAAGAATAACGGTCCTCAGAGAAATCGTTAACTGGGAAAACATATCCCTTTAATCAGCGGCCGAGCAATCGGCCTATTATTTATTTGTCCAAAATTTGGAGCCATGAGCTTGCCGAAGGGTGAACAAATTTTGGTAACAAATAAATAACCCCGCTCTAACTTTGCGACTGCGTTATCCTGCGGCGCGCGTGCGCGAATAGCGCATCCCTTTATGGGCGAAGCGCGCCGCCACGAGTTGAAGTAGGGGTAAAACGAATCTTCATAACCCCGTGCTGTCAAACGCAAAATTAGGGCGGGGTTTTCGTCTAAATTTTGCCCGCCATCCATTCTTACGACGAAGAATTGTCCCTGACCTGACCTCCCCTTGCAAATAAAACCGCCGTATGTTTAGCTTATGAAAGCACCGTAACATTCTAGTTCCGGAGTGGATGTATGGCACGGAGAAGAAAACAGGAAAATGTAATGGTGGTACACCGAGAAGAGGTATTTTCGCAAGGCGAATGGCGGGGTATAAACCCCTATTTTCTCAGAATCGCAGAGGTTGTACGGCTCTCGCATAGATTTCTTCCGCGCTGGGGTCCCAACGGCGTAGAAAACGACCCGCAGTGGCAACAGATCATCCCTTTCGGAGTGCTTGCCTCACAGGGCAGAATTTTTAACTACGTAAAGTCGGATCGATCAAGCGAATCGCGCTTGAGCGGCGAAAGAATGTTAGGGGTTGGCGGTCACCTAAACCAACGAGACACGATTGACTACGGCGGTTTGCTCCACTGGTTTCATCGGGAGTGGTACGAGGAGATTCGCTACGAAGGACTGCCCTTTGTCTGGCCAATCGGAGTAATCCATGATCCCTCGCGACAAGTAAGTTCGGTGCATCTTGGATTTACCTTTTTGCTCTACGGGGATGAACTTTCCGTAAGAATCCGGGAGGGAGAGAAACTGGCAGAGGCCAAGTGGCTTTCTCTGGATGAACTTTTCACGCTCCACCAAAAAGACCGGGCGAGAAACCTTCCGGGAATTGATAACTGGAGTCTTCTCATTATGGAGCACCTAAAACAGAACCGCGAGCTACTGGCACTTTAAAACCCGCAAGTCATTCGGCTGGAAGAATCCCAGCCGATTTAATTTCCCTGTGTTTCATCCACCAAAGCATCAACCTCGCGATGAAACTCCTCAAGAGTCTGGGTATTTTTTACGGTCCAATCGGCCATAGCAATCGGGCCGGCTTTTTCAATATTTTCTATCTCGGAGTAGTCTCTTGAGCGCGCCGCCTCTTCACTGATGGGGCGCTCGGGCCTTACGGCAAGACGCGTATAGCGCAGTTCTTGGGGGGCGTAAATCGCCAGCACCCTAAATTGATCACCAAATTTTTCTTTCATCAGTTTATACTCCGACCAGCTGTAAAGACTCTCCACCACCACGTTTTTACCCTCGTCGAGAGCTTTCTCAACACGCGGCAGGGCGCGGATTGCGGTTGCGGCCATACCGAGGTCTTTACGTAAATTCTCGCGCACCATCCGTTCATTTTTTTCATTACGCTCGAGTCCCAAACGCTCCAACTCCTCGTATACCGGATCGTTAAATCCGATGCGTACAAAACCGCGCTCTATAAAACGCTTGGTGGCTTCGCTCTTGCCGGATCCCGCAAGCCCCACAACCGCGATTATAATTGGCTCCGCACGAGAAAACATTTAGCTAACGTATTCAATATATTTTAACAATTCGTCCCAATTTTCAACTACTGCGGTAGCCGCGGGATGAGGACCGCTCGCGCCAAAAAGAATTTTATGTTGCGGCGCGGTGAGTTTCTCTAAAACTTCCGGCAAGTCGTCAATGTGCAATTCTACCTTAAATTCTCTGCAAACCCCATCTTTATCCCTGTTCTCCGAAACAAAATGCATCCTTGATTGATCCAAAACCCGATTAAATCCGTGCTCCCCAAGCCACTGAATCGCGAGTTCCGGATTTTTTCTTTTGGAAATGATTCTGAAATCATGCCTGCTCGCCAAATGCGCCACCGCCTCTTTCGCTCCTTTAATCTCGCCCGCCGTTAAACCCATGCCGTCGTATAGTTCGGTTTTAAACCTTTCTAAATCCACCGGGCCAAGAAGGGATTCTATAAGATCTTTGGAGATTTTATCTTCCCCAATATCAAAACCGCGCTTCAAAAGAAGCTGTCTTTGATTTTTTCGGTGATCAATTATGACCCCGTCGAGGTCACAGCCAATATTCATGCCGTTAGAGACAGGAAGCGCTTCAGCCTATTTTTAAGGAAACGCTTGCCTGGTCTTGACTTAAGATATAATTCCCTTGATACGGCGTCCTGTTTGGTTTTGCAGGTTTCATAGTAAATAAGCTCAAAGGGGCCTCGACTTTTAGTCCACCCAATTTTATCAGTATTGTGCTGGTTGAAGCGCTTCCGCAGGTCCGAAGTATATCCTCTGCACCATCTCCTATTCTTTCTACTTTGCAGTACGTAGGTATAGTAAAACATACGTCTCGAACGGGATTCATAGACTAGAGTTGCGATTACCTTACTTATTTAATATCATTGAGGTGCTATGAATGCAAATCGTGGAAAACTAATCGTGCTTGAAGGAACGGACGGCAGCGGCAAGGGGACCCAACTCCGGCTGCTTACGGAGCGGCTGGGAAAAGAGGGGATTAGGGCCGTATCCCTTGCTTTCCCGCAGTACGGCAAGAAATCTTGCGGTCCGATTGAAGAATACCTTAACGGAAAGTATGGGAGGCCGGACGAGGTGAATCCCTACGCTGCCTCGCTTTTTTACGCGATTGACCGTTTTGACGTTTCGAAAGAGATCCGAGTGAAACTTGAAGAGGGATATTTTGTGGTGCTGGATCGCTATGTTGACTCCAACTCCGGACACCAGGGAGGAAAAATAACAAACCCAAAAGAGCGGGAAAAATTTATCGAGTGGCTGTACGATATTGAGTATCGGATTTTAGGGATACCGAAGCCCGAACTCGTAATCATACTCCATATGCCTGCCGAAGTCGGCCAAAAACTTGTTGCCCGAAAAGAACGGCGCCTGTATCTTAAAGGCGGGAAGAAAAAAGATTCCCATGAGTCGGACCTCGTGCATCTTAAATCCGCCGAAGAAGCCTATCTTTGGCTTCGGCAAAAATTTCCCGAAGATCATAAAGTCATTGAGTGCGTGGAGGACGGAAGGCTGCTCGCGCCCGAAGAAATACATACCAAGGTTGTGGAACTTCTCAAAAATAAAAAAATGCTGTGACGGAGAAGGAGACTCTAGAAAAATTCGCTCCCATCTTTCTCGCGGACGATTATTCGGAAAAAGACCGGCGGCACCTCACGCCGTTTTTTACCAACCTTGATAAATCGGTCTATACGCCGCTCGTACTTGCGCCCGAACTCATCGGAGCTCTTTCGTCGCGCACCAGCCGCGCGGCGCAGGATCTCCGCCATATTTTTCTCTACGAGTTTATTTACCCCTTCATAGAGCCGGTGCGGGGAGAAAAAGAGGACGATAAAGCTTGGGAGGAAAAATTGAAATACGGCGAATCTCTTAAAAATTTTGTTGAATTTTTACAGGAGCACTCTTTTCTTGAATTTTTTGCAAATCCCCGCGCCCGCTCCTTTTACGTTAAGTGGCTCGCGGAGTACGGAGATGATTCTATTGCCCAAATGGCAGGAACACACCTCGTTTTCTGGGGACTTTCGCAGGTTGCCATAAAACATCTGGAGGACCAAAGGATTGGCCTGGCGCCCATAGAGAAATCCACGCGCTACGTAAACTACTCGCAGAAAATCAACGGGCAATACCTTTACTACACCGATCCAACACTCAAAGACTTAAACCTCGAAAAAGAGTACCGCTCGGCGACGGACAACCTTTTTGAAACCTACACCGGTCTTATCCCGCGCCTCAATGAATGGCTCCAGAAACGCTTTCCGGAGGAAAAACCATCGGTGGTGGAGAAAAAATCTTTTGATACTCTGCGCGGACTTTTACCGACCTCCACCCTTTCACAGGTTTCTTTCTTTGGCAACGGACAGGCCTTCGAACACATGATAAATCGCTCGGCCAAACACCCCCTTGGAGAAATTCGTTGGGCGGCGGCGCGCTCTCAAGAAGAATTAAACAAGGCTATCCCCGCTTTCCTGCGCCGGATTGAAAAAGAAACCACCCAAGAATATCAGGAATATCTTGCATCACGTGGCGCAAAAATTTATCCGCTGGTCAAAGAGTTTATCGGCGAAAGGCCGTTTTCTACCGTAGGAGAACCGGAAGTACGCCTCATAGAGTATGACCCCGAAGGAGAGGATAAGGTAATCGCCGCGATTCTCTTTGCCGCGCCGGATAACCACGTTTCGTGGAACGAAATCCTGGAAAGGGTCAGAAAGATGTCGACCGACGGCAAACGCCGAGTTACAACCCAGTATCTTGCCGGTAGAAACGCCCGCTGGCAGAGGGTGGGAAGGGCGTTTGAGAATGTGTACTTACGCTGGGAAATCTTAATGGATATCGGGTCTTGGCGCGATCTTCACCGCCACCGCATGCATACTCAAATGCGGCAAGACTTCACAACCGCCCATGGCTATAATGTGCCCCAAGAAGTGCGAGAAGCGGGGATCGAGGGAGAATTTCGCTCGGCCCTCGACAGGCTGGAGGACATAAATATAAAAATAAAGCGTAAAAATCTAGTGCTGGCGCAGTACGCGGTTGCGCTAGCCCACCGCATCCGGTTTATGCAGTGGCAAAATCTGCGCCAGCTTTTCTGGGAGGCGGAACTCCGCACCATTCCCGAGGGACACCCGGATTATCGCAAGATCGAACAACAAAAATTTCGCCTGGTTGAAAAAGTATATCCTCTTATGGCCGAGCACATGTTGGTGAATCTGGGCGAGTACGACTTCGCGAGACGCGGACAAGAAGAGCGAATCCAGAAAAAAATGCAGCAGTTGTTTTGACATGACCCCCTCGAATTCCCTTTTCCATGTTGCAGAATTGATACGGGGTTGCTAAAATTACAAGGGGATGAACCCCGCACATAACTTGTCGAGATAAAATACGCCCGCTTCATTTATACAGCTATAGCGGAGTAAATGAAGTAGACAAAGTTGATCCAAAAACTATAATAAAGACGGCATGAAATCGGTAGTCATTTGCGGTTCACAGCGCTATAAAGACGAGATCCAAAAATTCGCAGAAAAACTGCGGAAATTGGGGGTGCCGATAGTATTTGAACCCAACTTCCAGCGCCAGCGGACCAAAATGATAAAAGCCGAAGAAAAAGTCCGCCTCAAGTCAAGGTCATATCGCACCCGGGTTCCCGCTATGGTGCACGAGCATTTCGATCGAATTCGCAAAGCCGACGTTTGTTATATATACAATAAAAAAGGCTACCTTGGCATCAACACCACGCTTGAACTCGGCTTCGCGCACGGAAAAAATATGGTAATCTACGCCCTCGAACCCGAACAGTCGGTAGAAAAGGGCGGCGAAATATGCCGAGATATTTTGTTTACCGAAATTATTGACAGACCGGAGGAACTTATGAAGCGTTTGGTCTAGATTTCGGAGCGCGGGACGTGAACAAAATTTAGCAGGCCGAACCTTCACCACTCCCGCCTTGTGCTTGAAAATTTTGACAAAATGGGCAAAGATTATTATAGTTCGTTCTAAAGGAGCGTTTAATGCCCACAGTTTGTGACAATACGAGCGTAGGCATCCTTGTCTGGAACGACCGAGGAGAGCTTTTAATGATCGAGCGCAAAAAATATAACCCCGGGTTTGCAATTCCAGCGGGGCACAGAGACGGAAACGATCCGGAAATGGCCGCGAAACAGGAGCTTGAAGAAGAAGTCGGACTCTCGGCCCAAGAACTAGATAAGAAGCTGGATAATATATCTCTTCCCAACCCTTGTAGGAGAGAAGGCGGCGCGTTCCACGAATGGACTGTGTTTTTAGCCCACGGATGGATGGGCGAAGTGCAACCGTCTCCGGACGAAACCAAAAGCTATCTCTGGGCAAGTCGGGAAAAAATCAGAGAGCTTGCCGCGCGGCTCGGGGAATTTGCCAAATCCTTAAAAATTTCACTGGATATGGACGGCCATGACTTACCGCGTCTGGTTGAAGCTACCAATAACAACCCCGCTTGGCGGGAAAACCCCGGGCTTGAACCGCCAATGTACTTTTTGTTTAAGGAGCTCGGTATTATTTAATCCGGGGCCTGCAAAAGTTTTCCCCAGTTGACGGGGATTTTTTATTTCTATAACCTAAATCTATGAAGAGCGTCGTAATCTGCACAAGTCAGAGATTCAAAAAGGAAATGGAGGATTTTGTCGCGGAACTCAGAAAGATCGCCAAAGAAAAGAATACCCATGTAACGGTACTTGAGCCCAATTTTGAGGAAAGGCCGCAGGAATTTTTGGATCAGCATGAAAAAGACCGCCTGCTCGATCCGATGTACCGCGCCACTATCGCCGGCATGGTTTACGACCATCTTTTCCGCAAAGTTCGGGTGGCGGATGTATGTTTTATTTTCAACAAAAACGGGTATCTTGGGGTAAATACCTCCGGAGAGCTTTTTGCGGCAGCGGCTCTGGGGAAGACGATCTACGCTCTGGATGAACGCATTTTAATGGGGCACTATCCGCATGACCTTTACGAAGAGCCTTCGCCCAAAAAACTTATCCATGACGTAGTATCTACGCCCGGTGAGCTGCTGGAGCGCTTGAGTTAGAAAAGATTTTTAACTTCCTCATCAAATCCTCCACTGCCCCATAAAAGGGCTTTTTATTTTTATGGTTATTTACCAAAATAAAATGGGCGCGTTTTATGATCCAATCAATGTCGCGTTCGATGTCGAGATTTTCCCGCGCCATAAATTGTTTGAAAGTCATCCTTCCCTCATCTCGTTTCTCTCCCCTTTTGGCCGTACTAGCGTCGCGTAGCGCCCGCCGGTAACGCAGGCGATCATCCGCGGTAACCCCGATCAAAACTCCGCCGCGCCTTACCACAAATTCCTCATATTCTTCCTTGGTGCGGATAGCCTCGACTATGGCTCGTTTGGGTTTTTCGCGATCAAGCAGCTTCGCCACCCGTCTCTTATAGACCGACTCTCCCAAAATTGGATAAAGGAGCTTGTTTACTCCAAAAAGCGCTTGTTGAACCCTTCGGTCCGGAGGAAGCTCAAGAATTTTAGCAATTAAAGTTGGCGCCTCGGCAATCCGATAGTGCTTAAATCCGGGATAATTTTTCATCACGTAGTCAACCAGAACATCTTTTCCGGTTTTCCGCTTGCCGGCAACGGCGAGCAGAAGCGCCTTCTGCCGCCTCGCGCGCGGGACTCTATTGAGTATCGGTCGCATTGATGTTATCTTACCCGATATGAAAATTTTAGCAATCGAGACCTCCTGCGATGAAACCTCAATAGCCATCGCTGACTTCAGCGATAGCCGCGGATCTACGCAGAAAAAAATAAAGTCGCGGATCTACGCAGAAAAAACCCCATACGTGCGGGTATTATCTCACGTTGTCTTGTCGCAAATTCCCCTGCATAAAAAGTTCGGCGGGGTGGTGCCGAATCTTGCCAAACGCGAGCATCAGAGGAACTTGGCGCCGATTTTGCTGCAAGCGCTGAAAGAATCCGGATTTTCAAAATTTTCAAACTGGAAATTAAAAACTAAAAGCTGGGGGTTAAAATCTAAAATTATAAATATAGAAAAAATGCTGGAAAGAGAGCCTGGCTTATTCGCGCGAATTAGGGATATAGTTTCGCTGGAGGCACCGCCGATTGATGCGATTGCGGTAACTTACGGACCCGGGCTTGCGCCCGCGCTTTGGGTGGGGGTGAACTTTGCGCGGGCCCTATCTTATCTCTGGGGTAAGCCCTTGATACCGACCAATCATATGCTCGGGCACCTCTACTCCGCAATTTTGCAGAGAAATCCAAAATCCCTGCCTCGCCGGCAGGCGGGCAAAGTCCAAAATTCAAAACAAATTCAAAATAAAAAATTCCCTAAAGGGGTTTTGGATTTTGAAATTTGTGCTTTGGATTTTCCAGCAGTGGCTCTGCTGGTAAGCGGCGGGCACACGGAACTTGTGCTGGTGGAAAAACCGCGGAGGTTTAAGCTGATAGGCGAGACGCTGGACGATGCGGCTGGGGAGGCGTTTGATAAAACAGCGAGGATTCTCGGGCTGGGATACCCCGGCGGACCGGAAATTTCCGCCGCGGCAGAAATGAGTAACCAGCTGCCAGCAACTAGTAACCGGATAAAACTGCCCCGGCCAATGCTAAATTCTAAAGACTACAATTTCTCTTTCTCCGGCCTCAAGACCGCCGTGCTTTATCTTACACGCGACCTTGGGCCGAAAAAAACAGAAAAACTGCGCCCGCTTATCGCCAAGGAATTCCAGGACGCCGTTATCGAGGTTTTGGTTAAAAAGACACTGCGCGCGGCAAAAGATAACAAAGTTAAAACAGTGCTCCTCGGAGGAGGAGTGGCCGCAAACAGGCTTCTACGTAAATCGCTCAAAGAGGCGACAAAAAAAGAAGTTCCCAATTCTTTGCTCCTAATTCCCGACCCCTCCTTGACGGGCGATAACGCCTTAATTATAGCCGCCGCGGCGTATTGTTCAGGAAAGAAAAAAGACTGGCGCAAAGTAAAAGCGGATGCGAACGTAAGAATTTCGTGATATAATACCGCCATGCAGGAATTGCCGCCGCAATATAACCCCAAAGAGGTGGAGGATAAAATCTACCGGATATGGGAAGAATCCGGCTTTTTTAATCCGGATAAACTGCCCGGCGCACGAAAGAAAAAATTCTCCATTGCCATGGCCCCGCCAAATGTAACCGGATCGCTTCATATGGGCCATGCTCTCGAATATACGCTCTCGGATATTCTTACGAGGAAAAAGAGAATGGGGGGTTTAAAAACCCTTTGGCTGCCGGGTACGGACCATGCCGGAATCGCCACCCAAAACGCAGTGGAAAAAGAATTAAAAAAGGCGGGGATCGGACGTCAGGATCTCACTCGCGAAAAATTTCTTGAAAAAATTTGGGAGTGGAAAGAAAAATACGGGGGCATAATCGCAGATCAACTAAAAACCCTGGGCGTCTCGGCGGATTGGTCGCGCTTTCGATTCACGATGGATCCGGAGTACCAGGAAGCGGTGGCGTACGCATTCCTGCATTATTATAAAGAGGGGTGGATTTACCGAGCGGAACGCGTGGTAAACTGGTGCCCCAGATGCGCAACTTCTCTTTCGGATCTTGAGCTTGAGTATAGAGAAGCCGAATCAACCCTATATTACATTAACTATCCCCTGGCCGACGGATCGGGGATCGTAACAGTTGCAACCACTCGTCCCGAAACCATGCTTGGCGATACTGCAATTGCGGTACATCCGAACGACAAAAGATACAAACGCCTCGTAGGCAAAGAGACGATTTTGCCGCTTAAGAACCGACGTATTCCGATAGTGGGGGATAAGGCCGTGGATCCTAATTTTGGAACCGGTGCGGTAAAGGTTACTCCGGCGCACGACCTCCTGGACGCCGAAATTGCCGAGCGGCACGAACTCCCTGCCCTAAAAGTAATAGGAATAAACGGCCGCATGACTCAAGAAGCGGAACCGGTATGCGTAGGACTCACGGTCTTTGAGTGCCGAAAGAGGGTTGTCGAAGACCTCCGGGCGCAAAAGTTTTTAGAGCGCGAAGAACCATACACCAATAATGTTGCCCTGTGTTATCGTTGTTCTTCCCGAGTCGAGCCGCTCCCGAGCATGCAGTGGTTTTTAAAAATGGATAAGTTGGCCTCCTCGGCGATAAAAGCGGTTAAATCCGGAAGGGTTCGTTTCCACCCCAAACGCTGGGAAAAGGTTTATTTTGACTGGTTAAAAAACGTAAAGGATTGGTGTATCTCGCGCCAAATCTGGTGGGGACATCGCCTTCCTGTTTATTTCTGCAGAAATAAACAGGAAGGAATGACCAATGACCAATTATCAATTCCCAAACCGTTTGAAAATTGGGAGTTGAAAATTGAAAATTCGTCCGCCGCTCAATATGTAATATCGTCCACCAAACCGAAATATTGTCCTCTCTGTAAGAAGTGTTCGGTGGAACAAGCGGCGGACGTGTTAGACACCTGGTTCTCTTCCGCCCTCTGGCCGCTTGCTACACTTGGATGGCCAAAGAAAACCAAAGATTTAAAATTATTCTATCCGACCGATGTGAATACCAACGACCGCGGTATAATAAACCTGTGGGACGCGCGGATGATTTTCTCGGGAATGGAGTTCATGAAACGTGCGCCCTTCCGGGATCTTCTCATTCACGCCACCATTCTTACCAGAGAAGGGAAACGGATGTCTAAGTCCCTCGGCACGGGCATTGACCCCATGGATTTAATCTCGCGCTACGGCGCGGATGCAACGCGCTTCGGACTTATTTGGCAAGCCATGGGAAATCAAGATATACGTTGGTCGGAAGAACACGTCGTGGCTGGGAAAAAATTTGCCAACAAAATTTGGAATTCGGCAAGATTTGTACTAATGCAGCTCCACGATACACGTAACACGTATCACGCAACACAGGGAATAAAATTTCAAACCGCAATTGATAAAAAAATCGTTAAGGCGCTGGAAAAAACCAAAAAAGAGGTGGACAGGCGGCTTGAAAAATACGAATTCGGCCAAGCCCTGCACACACTTTATGATTTCTATTGGCGCGAATACTGCGATTTTTATCTTGAGGAGTCCAAAAAACATCTAAACCCGGAGGTTTTATTCTATGTGCTGGCCGAGTCGCTTAAACTTCTCCACCCCTTTATGCCCTTTATCACCGAAGAAATCTGGAGCCGCCTGCCTATCCGAAATAAATCGCTTCTAATTATAGAGAAATGGCCCAAATAACCGCGGCCGTTGTCGGCGCCAATACCACCTATCTCCTTTTCACTTTTCTTCCCCCAATCCTTTGGTTACTTTTTTACTTGCGCGAAGACCGGCACCCGGAGCCAAAAATCCTTATTATCCTGGCTTTCGCGGGCGGCATGGCTTCGGCCCTACTTGCGCTCATCCTTGAATGCGCATGGATTTTTACGGTTTCCGGGAACTGCCAGGGCGGGATTAATTCTGGCCTAAACCCTTGGGTTCTTTTTGGCGGTATTGCGCTTATCGAAGAATATGTAAAGTATCTTCCCGTAAAATTTTTCGTAGTCTCCCGCTGCCGAGGCC
>CAYPFS010000004.1:6912-9266 GCA_964410175.1 uncultured Candidatus Saccharibacteria bacterium | reverse complement strand
AACCAGTGGATGCCATGATTTATATGATGACTTCAGCCCTCGGTTTTGCGGCTTTGGAAAATGCTCTTTTCGTTTTCCCGTTATTCCAACAAGATTTTCTTGCCGGCCTCGGTGTCGCGGCGAATCGCTTCTTGGGGGCAAATTTCCTGCACGCGCTCTCCTCGGGCATCGTGGGATTCTTTCTCGCGCGCGCCTGGTTCAGTCCGAAACGCCACCATTTCCTGGCAATCGGGATTCTTTTTGCCTCCGTGTTGCACGCCGGATTCAACTATCTTATACTGGTAAGAGACGCCCTACCCCAAGGAACCTTTTATATAATCCTGCTTCTTGCTACAATGGCAGTAATGGTATTTATAGATTTTGAAAGGCTTAAAGCACGGCCAAAAGGCTAAAGACGAGAACTTTCGTCTTTAGCCGTCTGGTCTTAGTTTTAGTTAATTTATGTCCACATTTTTCCAAAAACTCACCGGAGCAAGGCCAGCTCCAGTAAAAGAAGACGACTACAGGGAAGAAGCAGCACAGGAAGAAAAGCCCAGAAACCCTTCTAAAAAAGCGCCCCAAACTTCGTATGCCGAACGGCAAAAAACAGCCACCCACCTTCGGGTGGAACAAGGGGAGCGTGAGGAACCGCCCGCTCCAGAAGCCCGACCGGAAGAGGGAGAGCTTACGGTGGATATCTATGACCAAGATGGATCAATTGTTATTCAATCAACCGTGGCTGGAGTAAAACCAGAGGACCTAGACGTTTCCATAACCAGCGATTCCGTAACCATTAGAGGAAAACGCGAGCGCCAGGAGGAAATAAGTGAAAAAGACTTCTATTACAAAGAACTTTTTTGGGGAACCTTTTCACGCTCGGTAATCTTGCCCGAAGAAATTGACGACACGGGCGCCGAAGCCACCCTTAAACACGGTCTTCTTATCATCAAACTCCCCAAGAAAAGACGGGGGACAGTGCAAAAATTAAAGGTGAGGGTTACGTAATCTTCCGGATAGGCCGTGTTGTAAAAAGGTCCGCGATCGCGGATCTTTTTTAAGTTTCCCTGCGGATAGCGAATTCTGGAATTGCTCCAAGTAAAAAATAAACCGTCGCGAATATGGCGTTGAACAGCATACAGTTATAAGTCAGCACGTCCCAAAAGGGGATAAATTGATTGACCATCGATCCCAGGACCAGAACAAAATGCGCCAAGAAAACCGAATCCCAAAACCGCGCGGACCTTAGCCACGCCCCGACGGCAAATAAAGCGGTCGAGGTTATAACCCAAGCCGGGTGCGCAAAAGAAAGCCAGTTGATAATGCCGGTCCCGCCGATAGTGAGATGACGCGCCAAATCCAAAACCATAATAAGCCAAAGAGTACTTGCAAAAATTATCATTCTTCGAAGAAGCATACGAATGACGCGGCGTAATCCCCATCGTGCACTATGAAAACCTCAGGAATTTTTTCCGCTTCTTTGGACGGACTTCTTAAATCTCCGAATATCTACTAAATCACGGCCTACTTTTGTGTCCGTTGTTCCATTATACTACATATATGGCCGGTTGGGTAAACAAAAAGGTTGTCGCTTGGTCCCTCTATGACTTCGCAGACACGGCTTTCTCCGCCCTCTTTATTACCTTCTTTTTCCCGATACTCGTCAAAGTCCACCTCGGAGGAAATGAATTCCAGCTCGGGCTCGCCATGGGACTTTCGGTTCTGACAGCCGCACTCCTTGTCCCCCTTATAGGAGCAATGTCTGACGCCACCGGGAAACGGATGCCGATTTTAATTATTGCGGCCCTGGCGACCGCGGTATTGGCGGTTGCGGCCGGATACTCCGGACTTTTGCTTGCCCTTATTTTCGGGTTTCTCGCGAATCTCGCCCATCTAATTTCCAAAGACGTCTACGATGCCCAGATGATTGAAATTGTCCCGCGCTCGCTCTTCGGCTCTCTCTCCGGTTTGGGAGTTGCAGTAGGCTACGTCGGAACCATCGCGGCCTTGGCCGCGGCTTATCCGCTTCTCGAGTACTTCGGCTGGGAGAGTATTCTGGGAATCAAAGTCATGTTCTGGGAAGCCGCGGCATTCTACATAATTTTCTCCCTGCCTTTATTTTTCCTAGTGCCGGACCGGGCCGTGGAGACCAAACTCAAATTTACTGCGGCTCTCCGAGGGGGAATTGGAGAAATTAAAAAAACTCTTACCAACCTCCACGGCTTCCCGGGTTTGGGCAGATTTCTTGCAGCCTCTTTCATTTACAATAACAGCATGAATGCCGTAATTCTTTACTTAGCACTTTTTGCGCGGGAGGAAATCGGACTTGGCACTCGCGACTTTTTCCCGACTTTTGCTTTAATGGCGATCTCCGCCGG
>CAYPFS010000004.1:0-6902 GCA_964410175.1 uncultured Candidatus Saccharibacteria bacterium | reverse complement strand
GGCTTTTCTTTTCGGGCGGCTCGGAGATAAGTTCGGGCCGGTCGCGATGATTAAAACCGCACTTTTAATTTGGCTTGCCATAATCTCCGCGCTTATTTTCACAGCCTCTTACCCCGCTTTTATCACCGCCGGAGTTTGGGGAGGAGCGGCGCTCGGCGCCATCTGGACTCTTAACCGGCAAATGATAGCGACCATAAGCCCAAAGCAGAAAATCGCCGAGATCTTCGGCTACGAGGGATTAACCGAAAAATTTTCGGGCGTCTTCGGCCCAATTATTTTCGGCTATTTGGCCTTTGTTTACGGCTACACTGCGACTCTTATTTCGGTGTTGGGGTTCTTTCTTCTCGGCCTATTCCTCATAAGAAAGGTTAAGGTTACAATCGTGCGGGAAAAACCGAAAACCCTATGAAAATAAACCCTCCTATGTCCATTACCACGGCCATAATAGTCTCCATTGTTTTCTTCCTCCTCTTCACTTCCCTTTGGGGGATCTATAATTCGATTCGTCCTACCAAATTCCTCTCCCACATAACCCCGAAGGATTTAGGGCTCGCGTACGAAGAGGTAAAATTCAAAACCGAAGACGGCCTGACGCTTGCCGGGTGGTTCGTCCCGTTAAAGTCCCGCGCCGAAGGCGCGGCAGACGCCAACGGCGTCTTACCTCTAACGGGACAAGTCCGCACCATCATTCTCCTGCACGGCTACCCGGCGGATAAGGGCGACATTCTACCTTCGCTTGCTTTTTTGAGCCAAAATTATAACCTCTTTTTGTTTGACTTCAGGTATTTGGGGCAAAGCGAAGGATTCTATTCCACCGCGGGGATTAAAGAAGTTAAGGACTTAAAAGCCGCAATAGAATATTTAAAATCGCGGGGGATTACAGAGGTCGGAGTTTGGGGTTTCTCGATGGGTGGAGCGGTGGCCTTGACGGCCGCACCAACAAATCCGGAGATTAAAGTTATTGTTTCGGAATCAAGCTACGCGCGCCTCGACTTGCTTGCTCCGGAGCTTTATCGAGTTCCGGTTCTAAAACAGATTTTAGGCAAACTCACCGTATTCTGGGGGAAAATTTTTTTGAGAGTTGATGTTAAAAAAGAATCGCCGCTTGAAGCGGCCAAAAAACTCAAAATTCCAATCCTTTTGATTCACTCATTAAACGATGAGGTCATTTCCTTCCGGCACGCGTCTTTGCTTCAAGACGCGCTCAAAGAAAACCCCAGGGCCGAATTCTGGTTCCAGGAAAACCTCTTTCACGGCGAGCTAGACCCGGAGTACAAGGAACGGGTCGCTAACTTTTTTGATAGAAGCTTATGAGATCCTCTTTCTAATCTCTTCTCTCCAGAGAAAACATGCGGGGGTTATCTCAAAATTCTAATATAAATAAATGCCGCCAGCCGCAATGACATTCAGCCCCCCAAAAGGGGTTATATCTAACAAGAATGTATCCTCATCTTAAAGCTAAAATAAGGGAAATCGACGGGTTTCCTATACCCGGAGTGAATTTTAAAGACATTACGCCGCTTCTCGAAGATAAAAATGCTTTTCATGAAGCCATAGACGGCCTCGTCCACGCTTTTCAAAAAGAAAAAGTTGATAAGGTGGTGGGGATTGACGCACGCGGTTTTCTTTTGGCATCGGCCGTCGCCTATATTTTAAAAACGGGGGTGGTGATTGTACGAAAAAGGGGGAAGCTCCCGTACGAAAAGATACTCCGCGAGCACGACCTCGAATATGGCAGGGGGGCCCTTGAAATGCATACAGACTCCATAAAGCCCGGGGAGAAAATTTTAATTATAGACGACGTGCTTGCCACCGGGGGCACGGTGGAAGCCGCAGTTAAACTCGTTGAAGAACTCCGAGGTGAAATAATTGGTCTAGGGTTTTTACTTGAAATTCCCTTAGGCGGTCGGAGACGGTTGAAAAATTACAATATTAAGTCCTTAGTTATCTACGAATAAGACGTCCTAAGTTTAGACTCGTTAAGAACTTTTTCACTGTATCGTATATCACGGGAAGCTCCAAATAGTCTATGACTATGGCAAGCCAAACCAGCCAGTGCGCTCCCAGCATGGTTTCTACGCGGAGATGGGACAAAATAAATTCATCGGTCAGCCAAAAAAGATGCAGCCACTGGGAGTTAAGTAAGATCAGGAACCAAATATTTTTCGAGACTTCTTTTCGCTTGCGAAGTTCGTTGAGGTAAACCAGAGAAACCGTAATAAGAGCGGGTATTTCGGTATAGTCAACAGCAATAATCGCATACTGCCAGACCCCCTCGAAAGCAAAAAGCGGGTAAGAAAAAAGCCGCGCCCACAAAACTTCGCCCGTAAGCCAGAAAAGGTGTAAAAGCTGCCAAATAAAAAGAAGGGCCGCAAACCCGACGTTTAATTTAAGATTCTCCTCATACCAGAGCCAGAATTTATTTAGCATGGTGAGCAAATGGAGATACCGGGAATCGAACCCGGGCCTCGGCAATGCGAATGCCGCGTAATACCACTTTACTATATCCCCTTATAACAACCGATAATAATCCTCGGCGGTGGATATACAGATGGATTGTAACTCCGCGGGTAGGGTTTCGCAAAGTTCCCGCGCCTCGCGGTTAGAATGATAATAAGAGATGAAGTCTTTTACGGCGCCGACGATGCAGTTGGATTTTTCGCGCTCGTCCTGCCCCAAAAGGCAAACCGCGCGGGTCTTGGCTATATCGCTTATCTGTTTGCCGGACGCATCGCGGCCCAAACTTTGATAACAGGTACTACGAAAAACCTCTTCCACTTCGCGGCATAAACCAAATACTTTTTGAAAGTCGCCGCCGACAATGGTCAACATCCGCGAGGTTTGCATGCGATAACAAGTGTCGCGATATCTTGCATCCACGGCGTTACAAGGATAGTGCGGGTCGCTTGAAAGATATTTCGCGGTGTGACTAACCTCGTCGGCGATAATATTTTCCATAAACGCCCCGCTCCAGCAGGAATCCCGCTCCCATCCCCCCGATAGATTGTCGCAAAAAGCAAGCGAGGCCGGAAGTTCGTTCTGGTGAATCGCCATTATGCCGTGGCCGAGGCCGTGCACACAGTTGTAGTAATCAAATGAGAAGCGCTCTTTACCGGGAATCTCAACGCAGAAGGAATCCAAAAGCCGCGGGAGCTCGCTCGGCGGCGCATCGGCCACGATCGCTTCCATAACCCCGTGATAATAGCCGGACCAGCAAAATCCGTCGCCATGCCGGAATGCTTCAGCAACTGCCGGATAAAGATACTTTGCCTCCCGGCCGATAACATGCGCCAGCTGATGGCACTGCGAACGCACCATAGGGTCGCCGTATCGCGACTTCAAATCCGCAATCGCCGCGCCAACGCCTTCCTTTTTAATCAAAGCTCGATACTTTCCCCGGTAACAGGCGAGAATTTCGTAGGCGCTCCCCGGCGGGCAATTTTCAACCTGCTTACCTCCACCGCTGGTGGACTCTGCTTTTCTTCTTGAATTTGCGGGTTTGAATTTGTCCCCGCGGGACATTTCCCGCGGGGAGACTTGAGGCGGCAGAAGGGCGGCGGGTTCATGAATTTCGTTGGTTACGGTTTTATCAACGCTCATTTTCTCGACTTTATACAGAACAGCGCCAAGACCCCCGAGAAGCAGTATAAATCCTGAAATAAAATAACGCATAAAACCGGACTTTTAACCTGATCGGAGCGCCGCGAATCGAACGCGGGCCACCGAGTCCCGAACCCGGCGTACTACCACTATACTACGCTCCGCTAAAACTATTTTACATAATATTTCGACTTAATCCTCGAAATTCTTTCATCTTCCACCAACTCCATTTTTGATTCTGCGGTTTCGGCCACTTTCACCAATTCTTCTTCCGATAATTTACCAAGTTCTTTAATTCTAAATTCTAATTTCTCGGGCTCGTTCTGCGCCGGATCGTCAATTACCTCTTGCAAAAGTACCTCGAGGATGTGTCCGACTTTCGGGCCGGGCGAAATCCCCAGGATTCTCATAACATCCTCTCCGTTTACTTTTAACATCCTGGGGGTCGGCGCTTCTTCCTCATGTAAAATTTTCTCTACCCTAAATTGAAAGTGGCGCAGGCGGTAGGGAAGGGCTTTCGGAACACCCATCCCCATGCGGTCGCAAATCCGCAGGCGCACCAAATCGTTCATATTTTCCGGCCCCACGTGCCGTATCAGCCGCCGAATGGAAGAATCCGTAATACCCTCGTTGGGATCGTACTTAAAGAGGTGCCAACGGATAAGGGTCGCGACCTTTTCCAGGGTATCCCGCGGGAAATGGAGGCGCCGAAGAACCCGCGCCGCCATTTTACTGCCCACCACATCGTGCCCATAAAAAGTCCATTCGTCGTTTTTCTTGGGCCCCTTAGTGCGAGGCTTGCCCACGTCATGGAGAAGCGCCGCAATACACACATCCAAAGGAAAACCCTGTTTTGCGCCGTACTCAAGCGCCTTTAAGTTATGCTCCCAAATCGTATAGATTCTCGGCCGGTTTTCCACGCCGATTCCCTCTTCAAGTTCGGGAATAATATGTTTCAGCAATCCCAATTCATGCAAAAGCTCTATTCCTTTTTTCGCGCCGGGACTCGCTAAAATTTTTACAAACTCGTCGCGAATTCTTTCTTTAGCAATAAAACTCAAGTTTCCGGCAAATTTTCTTATGGCTTTTTCCGTGTTTTTTTCAATCCCGAAACCGAGCTCCACCGCGAATCGGACCGCTCTTAGCATCCGAAGCGCATCCTCGTCAAAACGATTTTCCGGATCGCCCACCGCGCGCAGGAGCCTGTTCTTTAAATCCTCCTGTCCACCAAAAGGATCCACTAGCTTGTGGCTTGTAGCTTGTAGCCTGTAGTCCAGCGCAATGGCGTTGATCGTAAAGTCGCGGCGGCCGAGATCTTCTTCAAGCGTATCGGCAAATCTCACTTCATCCGGGTGGCGTTTATCCGTATACTTTCCTTCGGCGCGAAAAGTTGTAACCTCGACTTCGGTAAGCGTTGGATCGAAAGAGCCGGTTTTTACCGTTACAGTCAAAAATTTATTCTCGTAGAAACTTTCGGGAAAACTTTTTAAAATCTCCTCCGGACGCGCCGAGGTGGTAACATCCCAATCCTTGGGCAATTCAGCGCGGAGTAAATCCCTCACGCATCCGCCTACAATAAACGCCGAGTGTCCGGCGTTTTGTAACTTGGTAACTACGTCTTTGACCTCTCGCGGGATCGATTTCTCGGGCACCATTCGTTGAGGTCATCTAAAAACTCTTTATTATGAAACGGGGTTTTTAGATGGCCTCTTCATAATATCCCAAAAATGCGGATTTGACAAATGAAATTTAACGTTATATATTTATATTAGTTTTTTGAAGGAGACTACAAGTGAGACCGACACCGTTTAGAGGCAGAAAGTGGCGCAAGGCCCTAGAGCGCAAGTCGCGGAAAAAACAGCAGAGGATTCTAGCGCGAATCGGCAAAGAAAACAACGAACGTGGTCTTAGACTGCACGAGTGCGCAGCGGCGGCATTAAAGAGCCTGGTTGAATCCGGAAAAATCCTGAAATTGTGGGAGTTCGCGCCCCACAGCCACGAGGACAGAATGGGTTGGGACCTTTTGGTACTTATGCCGGATATGGGGTTTGTACCTATAGACGTTACCATAAACAGTCGCAGCAGCCTTGAACGGAAATTCGATCCAAGAGAACAAAGATCTAGGTGGAGAAGGCTAATTCTTCCTTTGGACTTTACGGACCCAGCCATGCCCCAGAAAAGATTAGCCCAAAAGATTTTTCCCCTGCTTAGGTCCTACGAACCCAGACTTTCGCTCGAAGAACTCAAAAGACTGGTGCCGGGTTTCGACATAGAACCCGAAGACCCGTCGACATAATGAATAGCCGCACAGCAAGCTACGCCGTATCCATCCGGAGAACTGCCGCACGTCTTAACTCGCGCGGCTTTTAAATTTCGTAAAAAGTGATAAGATTGGGGTGTTTGCCCTCGTGGTGAAAAGGGCCCCGCACCAGAGACTTCGTCACGGCACGGGGCAAGTATCACTTTACGCCCCGATAGCTCAACGGATAGAGTACTGGTCTTCGGAACCAGTGATGGGGGTTCGAATCCCTCTCGGGGCATAACGACAAGATGGGCGGGGAATCCCTCCGAGGGCGTTACCAAAACGACGGATGCGCCACCGCTCTTGATTCGTTTCAGGCAAGTCGAAGCGGGTCGCGGCGAAAACCTCCCGCGCGTAGCTCAACTGGCAGAGCAGGGGCCTCTTAAGCCCAAGGTTACAGGTTCGATTCCTGTCGCGCGGACTACTCAAAAGCGAAGCTCTTGTGGGCCCTCCCTTAATTTGCTATAGTGGCGGCATGAAAAAACGTACGGAAACAATCCATCAGTATGAAGTAGTTTTCGACCCCAATGGCGCGGGGTATACCGTTACTGTACCAAAGCTCCCCGGACTCGTTACTGAAGGAGGCAGCTTGAGAGAGGCGCGAGAAATGGCCAAAGACGCTATTCGCTGTTATCTTGAAGCGCTGTTGAAAGACAAACCAGTGTCTTGGGGAACTGCAAGGCGGGAAAGAGTTAAGGTCGCTGCTTAAATTTCGTGTCGAAAATTCCCCGCCGCAAGACCCCTGCTGATTTCCTCCCGTTCACGGCCGGAGAGACGCCGATATATTCGATTCTTCATACGGAGTGAGTTATATCACCCCGTTGCATTAAAATGTTGACTCCAAGGATAAAATGGCAAAGTACCGATTTCGTGTAGAAAACCCCTAAGGGTAGAAAACAAAAACCGCTCCGATGGACATCGGGGCGGTTTTTGGGTAAACTCTGGACTAGAATCTTGAAATCTTAAATTCCAAAAGAGAGGTAAAAGTTGAGGTTTAGAA
>CAYPFS010000003.1:17125-23554 GCA_964410175.1 uncultured Candidatus Saccharibacteria bacterium | reverse complement strand
GATCCCGTGGTTGACCCCGTGAGATAGCGAGCTTGCGAACTCTATCTCACGGGGGTTGACAAAGGATTGACATAAGAGTATACTTATTAAAAGTAGAATCCATCTAAAATTCGCTTTCCGTATCGGAGTCTAAATGGAATTTTGAGATGGGTTCTAGTCTCTTGGAGAGTTCCTGGTCTACTAAGCTAAGGATTTCTCCAAGGGAATACTCAAGTACACAATGTTTTAAGCTGTTTTCAGCTTTTCTTCGTTGTAGTTTTTTATAGGCCATCATACTATGGGCAGGTGGTGGAATGGCAGACACGTACGGTTCAGGGCCGTATGCCGCAAGGCGTGAGGGTTCAAATCCCTCCCTGCCCATTTTAAAGGCGAAAATTTTCTCAAAATATAAATTACCCGCACAAATTAAAAAATAATGCCTCCAAAAACTATTTCTAGAAAAGCGTATCCCGTACGGTTTTCTTCGTCTCGGCCAAGGCAAGGCGAGACTAGATCTCGAGGTACGCTTAAATTCATACCCTTGGGCGGATGCGGAGAGGTAACCCGCAGCTGTTACGTCTACGAGTATAAGGATGACATCATAATTATAGATATGGGGCTCCAGTTTCCGGAAGAAGATATGCCGGGGATCGACTATTTAATACCCAATGTCTCTTATCTTGTCGCCAAAAAGAAAAATATCCGCGGAATAATTATTACCCACGGCCACTATGATCATATAGGCGCAATTCCCCATCTTCTGGATAAACTCGGCAACCCCCCGATTTACACGGCAGCCCTTACGCGGGGTTTGATTTTGAGACGGCAGGAAGATTTTCCGCAATCCCCTCGTCCCAAGATCGAAACCATCACCCCGGAATCAAAAATACGCCTTGGAGATATAAGGGTTGAGTTTTTTCACGTAAACCATAATATACCGGATTCGGTGGGCGTGGTTTTAAAAACCCCGGTGGGTACCGTAGTGCATACGGGAGACTTTAAATTCGATCACCATCCGGTAAATGAAAGACCGGCCGATATCGACGGTCTTAAAAAAATCGGGAAAGAGGGAGTGCTGCTTCTGGTTTCGGAATCAACCGACGCCGAGATGGAAGGGCACCAAATTTCCGAAACCGAGGTGCAAAAGGAGCTCGAAGAAATTTTCAAAGTTGCCCCCGGGCGGATCATTGCCGCAACCTTTGCCTCGCTTCTTACGCGAGTACAGCAGTTGATTTGGCTTTCCGAAAAATACGGAAGGAAAATGCTTATCGAGGGTTCCAGTATGAAGCAAAACGCCGCGGTGGCTCAAGAACTTGGGTATCTCAAGGTTAAAAAGGGCACCTTGATTGATGCAAAGCAAATTGATAACTATCCGGATGAAAAAATAACTATAGCCTGCACGGGCGCACAGGGAGAGGATCATGCCGTGCTTATGCGGATCGCTAATAGAGAACATCGCTATATTGAATTAAAACCTAAGGACTCCATCATCTTCTCTTCTTCCGTCATTCCGGGAAATGAAGCTACGGTTCAACGGTTGAAAGACGTACTTTACAAAAGGGCGGCAAAAGTATACCACTACGCGACTATGGATCTTCACGCGGGGGGACACGCGAAGAGAGGAGAACTTAAGAAAATGATTGAGCTTATAAAGCCTCGTTATTTCATACCAGTTCACGGGAATTACTTTATGTTAAAACTTCATGCCGAGCTTGCAAATTCCACCGGCGTAAGCCAGGAAAATATTGTGGTGGCGGAAGACGGGGAAATAGTGGAGATGGACGGTTCCGCGATTAGAAAACTCAAAGAAAAGGTTCCGACGGATTATGTCATGGTGGACGGACTCGGCGTAGGAGATATAAAAGAAGTTGTTTTAAGAGACCGTCAACATTTGGCTCAAGACGGAATATTTGTTATTATTTCGATAGTTGACGCGAAAACCGGCAAAGTCCGGACAAGCCCGGATATAATTTCGCGAGGATTCGTGTATCTTAGGGAATCACAGGAGCTTTTAAAAGAAGTTCGTCAAAGAACCCGTCAAATTGTAGAAGGCCATACGGTGGAAAATCATCATCCCATAAATTGGGTGCATTTGAAAGACGAGCTTCGCGAAAAAATCGGCCAGTTTTTATTTTCAAGGACCCAGAGACGACCAATGGTCTTGCCGGTAGTGATAGAGGTTTAAACCAAAAGATGAAAAAGGAAACTCTTCTAAGCGGCATGCAGCCCACAGGCCGATTGCATATCGGTAATTATCTCGGCGCGCTGAAAAATTTTGTTGATTTACAGAACTCAAAAAAATACGGGTGTTACTTTTTCATTGCCGATCTGCACGCGCTTACGGAAAATCCTGAAGCAAAAGACCTGGGCGCTAATACGATAAGCTTGGCGGCGGATTATTTTGCAAGCGGACTTGATCCTAAAAAATCCGTTATTTTCCAACAATCCCGAATTAGAGTGCAAGAACTCGCCTGGATCTTAAGTACTTTTGCTCCAGTCAGTGAACTTTTACGAATGACCACTTTCAGGGAAAAGGTATTACAGCCCCTGAAACCGTCGGAGAGGAAGAAAATTACTAAAGAAAAATATGACGAAATTGTCCGGAATACCAATTTCGGCTTGGTCGAGTACCCCATACTTATGGCGGCCGATATTTTGATTTTCCAGGCTACCCTCGTTCCGGTGGGCGAAGACCAGCTCCAGCATTTGGAACTGACCAGAACCCTAGCGAGAAAATTTAATCATCGGTTCGGCAAAACATTTAACGAGCCCAAAGCCCTGTTAACATCCACGCCGCGTGTTATGGCCTTGGATAACCCACTAAAGAAAATGTCCAAATCTTCCCCCGACGGCTGTCTTTTTCTTGATGACGAACCCAAGGTCATTAAAGATAAAATAAAAAAAGCCGTCACCGATTCCGGAGCGGAAATTAAATATGACGAGACAAAAAAACCGGCCATCTCTAACCTGCTCTCGATTTATAGCGCGCTTTCGGGTGAATCGCTCCGAGAATTAGAGGGAAAATTTTCCGGACAAAGCTACGCTTATTTTAAAAATGAGTTGGCGGAGGTTATCAATGACCACTTTGCTGATTTCAGGGCCAAAAAAGCTTTATTTCTAAACGATCCCTTAGCGCTTAAAAAAACTTTGGAAGCGGGTTCCGAAAAAGCCAGCGCCATAGCCCAAAAAACCCTCCGCGAGGTAAAACAAAAAATGGGATTCGTACTCTAATATCTATAGATAAAACCTCCATAATTTATCTTTCCACCTTCCGGCATAATCAACCCCGATTCGTTTTCCTCGCTTAATCAAACGGGGATTTATTTTTACTCCTCGGTCTTCGATCCAAAGACCGGTTTTCTTGGTGGCGGGCCTAGCGTTAAATTTTTTATCAATTTTGAAATATCGGCAAACTCTGCCCGGGCCTTTGATGGGGAAAACGGAGCGTATAAGAATCGCGGCGGGATACTGGTCTCTTTCGGTCACCATGTTTAAACAGTAGTGCATGCCGTAGATTAGGTAGACATACCAGTGTCCTGGTTTTCCGAACATAACTTTGGTTCGGTCGGTTTTGCCGCGGGCCGCCCTTGGCGAGCCTCGCCACAGGCGGGAAGCGTGCGAGGCTTTGTCCTCCGGACCGACGTAAGCCTCCACCTCCGTAATCATGCCGGCAACCTCTTTTCTGCCCGCCCTGCGTATCAGAAATTTACCGACGAGCTCGAGAGCGATTTTAAGAGTGTCTCTTTCAAAAAATTTCGGTCCTAAAAGTTTTTTCATTGCAAATAAAACGCCCGTTTCCTTTAAAATGCCCGGTAGCGCCCGACATTTTATTTGATCGCCCTCACCGGGATTCGAACCCGGGTTACTGGGCTGAGAACCCAGCGTCCTAGACCACTAGACGATAAGGGCGCTTCGCATATTTATTATAGTCTTGGGCTTAACTTTGTCTACTTCATTTACTTTGCTATAGCTGTATAAATGAAGTAGACACATTTACTCTATGGGCAGGGTTGGTGTTTCCTGCCAATATTCATCCTGTCGTACCAGTAGTTCTCCGGCCCGTTCGGGATGAGCCATGATTTCTTCCACGGTTTTTTCCATCCGCAGGGCTTGACTTCCTTTGACAAGAATTAAGTCGCCCGCACGAATGATTTGGTCGATGTATTTTCCTGCAGCCAGAGAGTCGTCAAAGACGTGGGCGGATTTCGTAGTATGGTGTTTTTTATACTCATCCGCGATAAACTTCGCCCTCGGGCCGACACAAAGGAGGATATCCACGAATTTGGCGGCCTCATCCCCTATTGCGCGATGCGCCGCCTCCGAGTATTTTCCGATTTCAAGCATGTCCCCCAAAACCGCGATTTTGCGTCCTCCCTTAAGGTCTTTTAAAGTGTCCAGAGCCGAGCGCATGGCTTCGGGCGAAGCGTTATAGGTGTCATCCAGTATAAAAGAGTTTTTGATTCCTTTGAGCAGTCGCAGGCGTCCCGGCGGAGGAACATATTCACGCAAGGCTTCGGAAATTTCAACCAGGTTCATCCCGCCAGAAGCAGCCGCGCCGCGGTCCCTTGGGCCCGCGCCGAAGGCGCGGGCGCGACTTCTAACGGGATTCAGGTTGATTACGAGCCCTACGGCCGCCGCCGCCGCGGCTGCATAAGCCTGGGGCGCGCCGAAGGTGTTTGGCAGCCGAAACGGCACCACATCGCCGCCGTGCTCGATTTTAAACGAAATTCCGCCGGGAACATCCCTCAACTTTTCATCTCTGGTAACTGACAACTGGTAATTGAAAATTTTAACGTCGGCATGTTCTTCAAAGCCGAAAGTCATAGTATGGGCTCCGGTTTTATCTTTCATATCGAGGACCGCAAAATCGTCATGATTTAAAATGGCGTAGCCGTCTGCCGGAAGCGCTCGAACCAACTTCGCTTTTTCCGCAATCAGCTCTTCGGGGTCTTGGAAAAATTCGACGTGTACCGGGATGTCGCCTATGGCAGTAACCACGGCCATATGGGGTTTTGCAATTGAAAGAAGATAATCCATATCACCCGGTTTATCAACGCCGTATTCAAGGATCAGCACCTCGGGGTAGTCAAAACCAAAAACTACCCTTCGTAAAATTTTTAGTAATTCTAACAGCCACCCGCCTATTCGACGATGATGATATTTCGCATCGAGGACCGCAAGGGGCAACCCGATCTCGGTATTGAGATTTTTTTCGGCCCGGCGCACCTTGTATTTCTTTTTTAACACCGCGTAAATCGCCTCGCGAGTGGAGGTTTTGCCGACCGAGCCGGTAACGCCGATAATCAAAGGTTTATATCTTTTGAGAACTGCTCTGGATAAAACGGCCAGTATTTTCGTTAAAAATAATTTAGGATTTGACATAAATTTTATCGTGTAGTAATTTATCAAATGTCCAGTTGGAGGTTTAAATATGGACAAGAACCTTTACTTTCTCAAGATAACGCCTGCAGAGGCTGCAAGACGCGGATTCGAGGTTCAGCTTACCGATTGGTGCGATCCGGACGAATTTATGCCTACTCAATATGGAGTTATTCGCGTTGGGGACTGGCTTGTGAGAGAAGCAGAAAGAATCAGCTCTGATCCTGCGAGAAAGGCGATGATTCTACCAAAGCCGGTAAATGGCCGTGAATCAAGTCATAGATTTCAGGCCTTATTCGTCAATAGGCCGCGGGGATTGTGTTAGCGATACAGCGCGGCGACACTAAAAGCTGGAGGGTTCCGACAGGGGCCCTTTTTTACTTCCTTTTGATCGCGATACCCCGCCTTAAATATCGGCTTATCTTTATCGTCAAAAGAAACTTCAATCCTTGAATTTCTGATCTAAATTTTTCGTTCATAACTTATTTATGTTATCTCCTCCTCACAGGGATTCGATCCCTGTTTTGGAGAGATCATTGTGAATAGTTCTAGATAAGACAAATCTTTCGTAATCTCGGGCGTCGTCAAAAAACCCTTTGATGAAATTCTTATCAATAATGTTCCCAAATATGTTTGGGCCTATATAAGATGAGAAACTCGACCATGGATATGAAAGAAGTAATTTCCTTGCTTTCTTCAAATCCCCCAAACCTTTTTCTCTCCAATCGGGCATTTCCCGATCCAATGCGTTTAATGGAATATATGCAAGTATATGCCGTCCGTAATCGTCTTTATTAATATGTTTTATTTTATAACGCCCTTGAAATAACACACCATTCCTATCACTTTTTAAATTGAAATAACTGGTATAACCGGTCCCTAGCTTTTGCATAAATAATGATAAGCCGCCCTCAACACATGGCTGCAATAACAGATGATAATGTGTTGGCATTAAAATAAAAGCGCCTATATCCACTAACCGCACGCCCTTATTCAGGGATCGAATCCCTGTACTAAAATCTCTTATAGTTATCGGCAAAGTCGTATTAAAAAACTGAAGCGCAGAAATAA
>CAYPFS010000003.1:14709-17115 GCA_964410175.1 uncultured Candidatus Saccharibacteria bacterium | reverse complement strand
TGAAGTGCAGAAATAAAACGTAGATAATGTTGCCGTGTTGAGAAAATTATACGTTCATCAACACCGCGATTATATACGTGATATAGTTCCCCTCTTACTATTTCTGGTCTATTTTGTGGCATTATTTCATCCTACAGGGATTCGATCCCTGTGGTCAATTATCGAATTAGCGCTCGTCCGGTGGAATTTCATAGTAATTCAAGATATATTCGGCGAGGTCGTGAAAAGCGGGGGTTAGGGTGTTTGCGGCGAAACGGTTACTCTCGGGCTCGTTCAATTGTAATAGTATCAGAAATTTGGGATTAAAGGCAGGGGCGTATCCTACGAAAGTATGAATAACTTTATTCGAGTAACCGCGGCCGTCGCTTCGCGGGATTTGGGCCGTGCCGGTCTTGCCGGCAACAAAATACCCTCTGACCCCGGCCTTGTTTTCAAAACCGTTCCTTACCGCCGAAACCAGCATTTTAGTAAGTTTTTCCGAGGTCTCTTGGGAGATGACTTCTCGCAGTATCTCAGGTTCTTTTTTAAATTCATTGCCGGAGTCGTCAATAATGCTTTCAACCACATAGGGTTTCATAAGTTTGCCGCCGTTTGCAATCGCGCCGGTGGCTAGAGCAAGCTGGAGGGGGGTTACCGCAATCCCCTGCCCGAAAGAAGCGGTGGCAAAATCAATTTCGGTTCCTCGCTCCAGGTTAGAGATGTCGCCGACAACCTCGCCCGGTAGATCAACCCCGGTTTTTACTCCGAACCCAAAACGTTTAAGATACTCTAATTGTTTTTCTTTTCCAATCAGCCGCGCCACATACACCGCGCCGGTGTTTAACGATTTTTCGAGAACCTGGATCATGGTTTGAGTTTTATAGGACTTGCCGTCAAAATTGCGGATGGTGTAACCTCCAATTTTTAATTCGCCCGGATCCATATAGGTCGATTCCGGACTCACCGCTTTTTCTTCCAAACCGGCCGCCATAGTGATGGGTTTTAGAACCGATCCCAATTCAAACATCGATTCGACGACCGGGTTAAGAAATACGGAAAAATTTTTCTCTTTGAAAAATTGATTGGGATTAAATGCGGGCCTTGAGGCGATGGCCAAGATTTTCCCGTCTTGAGGATTCAAGACAAGAATAACGCCCGAAGCCGCAGACCACTTTCCCCTTGTTTTTTCAAGGATCTCCTCGGCTTTTAACTGGATATTGTAATCGAGAGTCGTAACCAACCTTGCTCCATTTTTGGGAGGATGAAAAATTCTTTTCCCGAGGGTGACCCATAAACCCGAGGCGTCTTTAACCGATTGTAATATCCCCTTTTCTCCGGCCAGTTCTCTTTCGTAGTACTTTTCAAGACCGTAGCGGCCCTCTTCTCTATCTTTTTCTTTGCTTACAAAACCAATTAGATGGGCGCCCAAAACCCCGCGCGGATATATGCGGCGTTTTTCTTCCTCCAAAAAAAGGCCGTCGGGCAGGCGCTCGCGCAAATTCACGACTTTCTCTCCCTCGATTCCTTTTACGACCACGACGTAAGGATCGTCGGCGCGTGAAAGTACGGAACGTACGGTTTCAATTTTTAGGCCAAACTCTTTTTGAAGAAATTCTTCTACCTCGTCTTCGCTTTTGACTTCTTTGGGAGACGAAGCAAGGGTGGCTTTGATTTGGTTCAAGGCCAAGGGCACCGTTTTCCCTTCTTTATCCTGCGCGAGAATTATGCCCCGTTCCGAGAAAACTTCTTGGACCAGCCGGTGCTGGCGCGAGGCAAGTTTTACGTATTCCCGGTGATAAACGATTTGGAGTACAAAAAAACGGGAAAGGATAGCTATCCCTAGCAGGAAAAAAAATAGGAGGACCCAGTTAATCCGCCTCCGAATGACCAAATCAGCTGATTTTTTCATCTTTTAGGGAGAAAGATGCTCGCTAGCTTTTGAAATCTGATGCGGTTTGAGAAATTTAAGCGAGGTCACTTTCTCCATAGACTGTACTATATCTTCATGATCTTTGGCAAATTCGGTTTTACGCCGCTCGGTCTCGGTCTCGAGCAGGATTAAAGATTCTTCCAAACTTGAAATTTCTTCCGCACGTTCCCGCAGCTCAAAACCGAGATTGAAAGTGAAATAAAGCGCAGTAACATAAATTCCCAAGGCCGCAGCCAAGATTCCCGCGGCGGCGATGTTTATCTTTTGGGCGCGGGAGCGATAATTATCAAGAACCCCGATTAAAATATTTCGAATTGGGTAAATTCCCGGATACGATAATGATAATAATTTCTTCTGGGCGAGTATCAGGGTATTCATAGTTTTTCTGCAGCCCTTAACTTGGCAGAACGCGCTCGCGGATTTTGATAAACCTCGGCGTGCGAAGGTCGCATGGGTTTTTTAATAATAATTTTAAGCGTGCCTCTTTTTGCCTCCCG
>CAYPFS010000003.1:4268-14699 GCA_964410175.1 uncultured Candidatus Saccharibacteria bacterium | reverse complement strand
CCCGCCGTAAAAAATTTTTCACCAGCCTGTCTTCCAGCGAATGAAAGGATATGGCGATAATCTTTCCCCCCGGCTTTAAAGCGTTCATTGCTTCTTGGAGGCCGCTTTCTAAATTTTCGAGCTCCCGGTTTACTGCAATGCGAAGGGCTTGGAAAGTCCTCGTCGCGGGGTTAATTCTTCCCCTCTTCCTTGCGACTCTTGAAATGATGTCGGCAAGTTCCCCTGTCGTAGTAATTTTTCGGCCTTTTCGCTCGCGCACCAGGGCGGCGGTAATTTTTCCGGCATACCGTTCTTCCCCGTAGGTCCGAATGATATTCTCAATTGTCTTCCCCGGCCAAGTATTGATAATTTTTTCCGCGGTGAGATCATTTTCCTGAATGTTATATCTCATATCGAGGGGTTCGTTTCTTTGGAACGAGAACCCGCGGCGAGATGTTTCAAGGTGATAGCTACTAAACCCGAGATCAAAAAGGATACCATGACATGTCTCCAGATGATACTTTCTTGCAATAGTTCCAAGATTGGCATAGTTAGCGCAAGTTAACTTTAAATCTTTAAACTTTAAATCCTTCAATCTTTCTATCAACTCGCAGTCCCAATCTATACCCAACAATTCTCCGCCCGGCCTGATTCTTTCCAGAATCGCCAGGGCATGTCCGCCGCCGTTAATGGTTGCGTCTATATAGGTTTCGGCGGGTCGCGGATTAAAAATTTCAAGAACCTCGTTTAATAAAACCGGTTTATGCATGGGTCGTGTTATGCGTCTCGTGCATCGTTTTAATAAAGGCCCAATTCCCCCAACTTCTCCGCCACCATATCCGTATTTTTTTCTACTTCAGTTTTGTAATTTTCCCAACGCTTTTCGTCCCAAATTTCGAGACGGTTGTATACGCCGGCAATAGTCACCCGTTGTTTAAGACCGGCGTAGTTTTTTAAATAATCGGGAATAAGAATTCTGCCAAGTTGATCAAGTTCTACTTCGACGGCCCCCGCAAGCATAAGCCGTAGAAAGCTTCTGGTGTCCCCTTTTCCTACGGGCAGCTGTCCAAGTTTTTCGGTTAACTTCTGCCATTCCTGGATTGGGTAAAGAAAAAGGCAGTTATCAAGTCCCCTGGTAAGAACAGCCCTGTCCCCAATCTCCTTTCTTAATCTTGCGGGGACCGCAAGGCGCTTTTTGGTGTCTAGCGTATGGTTATATTCGCCTATAAGCATGCCAATGTTGGGCGGGTGGATAAAACCCGCGTTTTCCACAGGAAACTCGAGTTATCCACAGTTTTATCCACAATTCACCACTACAATCTAAGCATATACCACCCTAATACACATGACAAGTTTAAAGTCCCACTTTGGCTAAAATAAAAAGTGGCTTATTTAAGCCACGCCAATAAAAATTATCCACTTGTTATACACACCACTAGTTGTATGAACAGTTAGTGAGCATGGGGAGCTAGCAGTGCGAGTACTTCCCGTGCCGGTTTAGTATCCACCACCGAAAGTCCGTACTGTGGATAACTATAGAGGGGCGTTAAAAGATCTTCTCTTTTCTTCGCATTTCTCCCTTTGGGACGCTCCATAAGAAAATAGACGTCCTGATCAAGCAGTACACTACCAGGGAAAATTCTGGTGCTTTAATTTATTATTACTAACTCCAAGATGAAAATTTTGGGATGATCAAGGGAGTTGTTGGTGACTAAGAATTATTTAGAAATGCCAACATTTCTTAAAAATGTCGGCTCGAACCACATTTTGCGCAATCACCAGTTCTATTTTGAGCCCAAAAAACCTTATGATTCTGTCGCTGCCGCTTGCGGCGAGGTATTTTATTTGATATCCAGTACTTTATAAACTACCGTTCCGCCTGGAGTGCGGACTTCTATTTGGTCCCCAACTTTATGCCCCAAAAACGCTTTTCCGAGAGGCGACTCGTTGGAAATTTTGCCCCCCAGGGGATTGGCTTCTTCTGATCCGACAATCGTATACGTACTTTCACCCTTGTCTTGCCGTACCCGAACCGTTGATCCAATGCTGACGAGATCGGTTTTGTGGCCTTTAATTACCACGGCATCGCGGATTGTGTCCTCAAGTTCGGAGATTTGAACTTCAAGCAGGGATTGAGCTTCTTTGGCCTCCTGATATTCTGCATTTTCGGAGAGATCCCCGAGAGATTTTGCATGCTCAAGCCAGGCGGCAACTTCTTTGCGCTTTTCGGTTTTAAGATATTCGAGCTCCCGTTTAAGCTTTTCTAAACCTTCTTCAGATAAGTACTCAGACATAAGCTAAAGAATAATAGTGTGAGTAGAGGATGTCAACCCCGCGCCTTTTGTGAACTATATCCTCGCTCGGCAACGCATACATTCAACCGGTGTACAGGGTGATTACATATACACGGGTAAGAATCCTGGTATACATACCTAAACCTGCGAGGATTTATGCGTTGCGGTTCACAAAAGGTGCGGGGTCAAGCAAATGGTATTTCTCACTGTCGTTCAAAATACCATTTGAGTATGTCGTAAGTAATGGGCACTGCTACTGTGCTTCCCTCGCCTGCGTGCTCCACCATTACGACGACTGCAATCTCGGGATTTTCTAGGGGGGCAAAAGAGACAACCCAGGCGTGAGGCAGTCCTGAACCGGCTTCGGCGGTTCCGGTTTTGGCCGCGGCAGGAACCGGAAGACGCGAAAGAAGCCAAGCCGTTCCTTGAGTTACGGCGCGCTGCATACCCTTTATCGCTTCGGCCATACTTTCGGTCTCTAAAGAAACCTTGCGGATTATCTCGGGTTCCACCTTTCGGATAATCTTTCCATCGCGATTTTTTATGTCATGTAAAACTCGGGGCTTCCAGAGTGTGCCGCCGTTTGCAAGAGCGGCGGTGGAGGCCGCCATCTGCAGAGGCGTTACCTTAAATCCGCCCTGACCGATTGAAACGTTATACGTATCTCCTACCCTCCAGATCGGATTTTGGGGTTCAAGAATTTTTTTAAGCTCCGGATCGGGAATTGATCCGGATTTTTCTCCGGGAAGATCAATGCCGAGAGTTGATCCGAAACCAAACTCGGCAAGATATTTCTTAATCCGTTCTATTCCCAAACCCTTTTGATTTTCGTATCCCCCGCCGATCATATAAAAATAAACGTTGGCGGATTGAGCGATTGCATCGTAGAAATCGATCCAACCGTGTTCTTTCCAGTCGCGAAAAATTGACCGTTCCCCGGGCTGATATGGGTTTGGAATTTCAATAAACCCGGCATCGTAAATTTTTTTCTTGGGATCAATAATTTTTTCTTCGAGGGCTGAGGCCGCGATAAAAGGTTTTATAACCGATCCCGAAGGAAATTCTCCCGAAAGGGCCCGGTTAAAAAGCGGTGTCAGAGGATTTTGGCGGATTTTTAAAAAATCGTCTGGGGAAAGAGTTTGTCCGAATATATTCGTATCAACGCTCGGAAAGCTTACGAGGCTTAGAACCGTTCCGTCCCTAGGATCAAGCATCACTACGCTTGCGCCTTTATTTTTTAAAGGAATATGGCTAAGCAGCGTTTGATAAACGTATTCCTCAAGCTCTTTATCAACGGTTAGGGTTAGAATTGATCCATTCTGCGGTTCCTCGGTAAAACGATAACGAGTTTCTTTGCCCCCGGAATCTACCTCTACAATTTTTTTCCCGCGCCTCCCCCTTAGCAAATCGTCGTAAAAAGCCTCCACTCCGGCCTTACCTACGGTTTCTTCCCCTTTAAGTTCCGTCCTAACCCTAAGTTCTTCCGGGGCAATTCTGCCTACGTATCCTAAGATATGGGAATGAGCGGGGTTTAAGTAAACCCGGCGAAAACTTTCGGCAATTTTAATACCCGGAAATTGATCAGATCTTCCTTCAAGCGTGATAACCTCCTGGGGATCAATTTCGGTAAAAAAAATCTGATCTTCTTGTGCCGTTTCCCAATGCAAAGGCCTTGCAAGAGCTTTCTCAAGTCGTTGGGTGATCTCAAGAAGCCCCTCTTCTCTACCTTGAAAAGCTTTTCGTTCGAGTATCAGGGTGAAATTGGGGACATTCCCCACTAGCGCTTTACCAAAGCGGTCGTAAATCATACCCCGCGGCGGGAAAATGGAGCGTTCGGAAAATCTGTTTTTTTGAGAAGCGGCAAACATGGCCTCCCCTTTTACTATGGAAAGATCGGCTGCTCGTAAGAGCATATAAAGAAGCGAAGCCGCGATAAAGAAAAGAAAAATAAAATGCGGCCATGGACCGAGAGATTTTTCGAGTCTGCCTTCGTGAATTCGGCTGGAGCCGAGGATGACGGTTGAGTCCGCGAAAATCTCGTCAGGATCCAGGAGACGATTTTTATGGAATCGAAGCGTCATAGTACGGTTGAACCGAAAACTAGACTAAAGAATAATAGCAGTAAGGTCGCTACTCCTATACCTTGAGTCAAATAAGAACGGGTGTCGGATAAAATCCAATGCAAGCCGCCGGTGACCAGTCCCAGCGCCACAAAAATAACGGTATGGGTTCCGAAAGGGCTTAAAGATAGACTATCCATTATTATCCCGGTCGCAAGACCCAGCCATAAACGTTTTGTTGAGTCAAGATTCCAGAACCAAAAAAATAAAACGGCGGGAAAAATCGGCAGGCCGGTATTCCATTGAACGGGAAGGGCGGCAAGGAGCGTGAGGAAAACACGGATGGTCTTAGGCATATTCAGTTGCCTGCTACTACAAATACCTCCTCTAAAATTTCCGGACGCGAGAATAAAGTCGCTCGGAGCTCTTTTAGAGCAGCGCCCGGGGCGGTTTTCTCGCTTACTATCTTTCCAAGGGCCAGAGAAATACCTCGAGCGGAGTAGAACACAAAATCTCCTGCTTTAACCGGAGTTTCGGCGGGAACGAGTTCAAGCCTAAGAACCCGTCCTCCCAGACCCTTGGCGAGCGAGCGCACCCCCAAGGGCAGAATTTCAACCTCATGCGTTTCTCCGTAATTTGAGGCTAGAGAAACCTTTGAGCTTGCTTCCCCTACCTCCCGTAAAACACCTATAAAAATCTCTTTCGAATCGAACACGGGATCTCCGGTTGTAAGACCGTCTTCTTTGCCAAGATCCAAGAGAAGCGATTCTCCTACAAACTCCTTTTGGTGAAGAAGCACCCGCGCTCCTTTAATAGTTTTGCGGACTTCTTTAAACCCGAGAAGCTTTTTTAATTCACGATTCTCGGTCTCAAGTTTCTCGAGTCTCGCCAAGTTTGCCGCGTTCAGCCGATTTTCGAGTTGGGTTGCCTCGGCCGCGTCTTCGGTTCGGTGCGTCCGACCAATAAAGGAAGAGAGTTTCATCAACGGCTTTAAGGCGCTGACAACGGCAGAGCGAACTTTTTCCACCGGAGCGGCATTACTAAAAAAAATAAACATCCCCAGAAGGATGACGGCAAAAATTATTTTGGGTATGGAGCTTTTGTAAAACATGCTGCCCATGCGATTTAAATTTACAAGCCGAGTTCAATGCGAGGCGCAGGAAATTTAGCCATCATATTGAGCACCCCCTCTTTTAACACCGACTGCGACTAAATTTTGCAGAATTTAGTCGCTAGGAAAAGCGACACTAACCGGCAAGACGATTTGAAAAGAATTATATCTCGGAGCTCCGTCCCAAGCAGCTAATAAAAGTCGGGTGTAAAAGAGGGGGTAAAGGTTCGGCAACCAAAAACCCTACGCCTACGGCTTGGATTTTTGGGCCGAGCCCTTTAGGTCGGTGTTTTCTCATAATCCGTTCCTACCAAAACATCGCGCAGGGCCCCAACATCCTCAAGAATGACGCCCGTTCCACGCACCACGGCTGTTAAGGGGTCTTCCGCCACTTTAACAGGAATGCCCGTTTCTTCGGCAAGCAGGCGATCGAGTCCTTTTAAAAGTGAACCGCCGCCCACCATCATAATTCCGCGGTGCATGATGTCTGCAACAAGTTCTGGCGGCGTCTCTTCAATAGCCGCTTTTATGGCGTTTACCAGGGTATTTATTGAATGCCTCAGCGCTCTTCTTATGTCCGAATCGTCAACCACCACCTCCCGCGGGAGTCCTGTCACGAGATCCCTTCCCCGCATGGTGGCTTCCATCGGTTCAGAAAGTTCATAAGCGGAGCCAATGGCAATTTTGATATCCTCGGCCGTGCGCTCACCCAGCAACAGTTTAAATTCGTCGCGGGCAAAACGGATAATGTCTTCATTCATTTTATCGCCGGCCACTTTTAGATTTTTGGAGACCACGATCCCTCCCAGGGAAATTACCGCAATATCCGTAGTGCCTCCGCCTATGTCCACCACCAGGGAGCCAACCGCTTCTTGTACCGGAAGGCGAACCCCGATGGCGGCGGCCATAGGCTCCTCTACCAGGTAGGTTTCCCTAGCTCCGGCGTTTTGCGATGCGTCTTCCACTGCCCGTTTTTCGACCTCCGTAATCCCCGACGGGATCCCTATAACCACCCGCGGACGCGCAAAAATCGAAAAAATTTCTTCGTGGACCTTGCGGATAAAATATTTAAGCATCTCCTCCGTAACTTCAAAATCCGAAACCACGCCGGCAACCAGGGGTCTTGTCGCGACAATTTGGGCCGGAGTCCGCCCGACCATACGTTTGGCTTCGGATCCTATGGCTACAATCTGTCCGGTTTTTTGATTTATGGCTACGACGGAGGGTTCGTTTATCATAATCCCCCGCCCCTTAACGTAGACCAAGGTATTAGCGGTACCGAGATCAATACCAATATCTTTGGAGAAGTAGCTGAAGAGTTTATTGATCATAGTTAGACAGCCTCGTTAATTCACCGACTCAATGTCTTTTTAAACAGGTCCTTGATGGGTTCTATGCTTACATTTTTCTCCGACCGTTTTTTTATTTCAACCCCGTTCTTTTCCAGGGTTTTTTCCGACACAACCACTCTTAACGGAATTCCTATCAAATCCGCGTCCGCAAACTTCTCGCCTGCCGTTTTGTCGCCGCGGTCATCGTACAGGACTTCAAAGTCCTTGGCAAGCAGATCGTTATAAAGCTTTTGAGCCTCCCTTTTTACTTTTGAACTTTTAGATTTTGAAACGAGTTCGAGAAGATGAATTTTGAACGGCGCGACGGTTTCAGGCCAAATAATTCCCCTTTCGTCGTTGTGAATTTCGACTATAGCGCCCATCAGACGCCCTATGCCGATTCCGTAGGAGCCCATAACGACCGGCTTTTTGTTGCCGCTCTTATCGGTGTAGGAAAGCCCAAAAGCCTCGGCATATTTGGTTCCTAAAGGAAAAATGTTTCCGACCTCGATTGAGTTCTTGACTAAAACCCTCCCGCTGCACTTGGGGCACTTCTTGCCATTTTGCATTTTTGAAATTTCGGAGTTTTCGGCGTATCCGCATTTTTCGCATATAAAGACTTCGTCTTCTCCCACGTTTGCCGGGACCTGAAATTCGTGAGTGTTTGAAATGGTAAAATCCCCTCCGCCGGCAAGGGTGTAATAAACCTTTTCCAGGCCGCAGCGTTTAAAAATTTTAAAATAAGCTTCTTTGACCCTTTCGTAATATCTGAAGAGATCTTTTTCGGATTCATGAAAGCTGTACAAGTCCTTCATTAAAAACTCGCGGCCTCGAAGTAGTCCGGATTTAGCCCGAGGTTCATTCCGAAATTTGGTCTGAAACTGATAGACGGCCTTGGGCAGGTCTTTATACGAATTTATATTCTTTTCGGCAAGAGCGGTTAAAATATCTTCATGCGTCCAACCCAGGACGAAGTTCGCCTCTTTATCTTTTTTACCTATCACCTCAAGACCGATTTCAACCTCCCAGCGGCCGGTGGCCTGCCAGTATTTTTTATCAACCAAGGCCGGCATAAAAATTTCCTCGCCGCCGATTTTATTCATCTCCGCCCTTACGATGCCGACTATTTTTTCAACCACCCGCCATCCCAGGGGCCAGAAAGCGTAAACCCCAGCCGAAGCTTTAGCTACAAAACCGCCCCGCTCAAGAAGCTTGGCGTTGAGAGACACCTCGTCTTTAGGGTCTTCCTTCAGGGTTTTTCCAAAAATTTGTGATTGGCGCATGTTCTAAATTATTATAGACAAAACTAAAAAAATAAGCCATAGTTTGACTTTTTTATTGGTTTATATTGTAGATTAAATTAAAGCTGTATTACTCGCTTGACGTGCTCAACGAGTGTTGCCGTATATCCCGCCTCGTTGTCGTACCAGGAAAATAGTTTTACCAAGTTATTATCAATAACTTTGGTTAAAGTTAAATCCACGATTGCGCCGTAAGGTTCGTTTATGATATCGGTGGAAACTATGGGATCTTCGGTGACTTTCAAAACTTTTGACCAGCGCGGCTCCCCGGCTGATCTTCTAAAAACTTCGTTGACTTTTTCAACCGAGGTCTTTTTTTCCGAAACAACGGTACTGACGCTTAAGGAACCTATTATGTTTGGCACGCGAATTGATACAGCGTCGAACTTACCCTGAAGTTCCGGAATGGCTTGTATGACCGCCTCGGCCGCTCCGGTGGAGGCGGGAACGATATTTGCCGCAGCCGCTCTTCCTCTACGCCACTCTCTGGCGTCCGGCGTATCCACCAGCCGTTGGGTTGCGGTATAAGCGTGAACCGTAGTCATGCCGGCTTTAACTATTCCGAAATTTTCCAAAAATATCTGCAAAACGGGCGCCACCGAGTTGGTGGTGCAGGAAGCGTTGCAGGTAATAGGCCCGGCTTTTTTAAACCTCTCGTCATTTACCCCCACCAGAGCGGTGGTTACGTCGCCGTTCGCGGGAGCCGTAATTACCACTCTTTTCGCGCCCGCATCAAGATGGGTTTTGGCTTTGTCGCCGTGGGTAAAAATTCCCGTGGATTCTATAACTAAGTCAATCCCTAGATTCTTCCAGGGCAGTTTAGCCGGATCTTTTTCGGCAAAGACCCTAATCGTTTTCCCGTCAATCTCGAGCGCTCCGTCCGTAGGCACGACGGTTTTTTTGTACCTTCCGTACACGCTGTCGTATTTCAAAAGATAAGCAAGATTTTTGGTGTCTGTGAGGTCGTTTAGGGCCACAAATTCCAACTCCGGAAGTCCGAAGGCTTCCCGGAAAAATGAGCGACCGATACGCCCAAACCCGTTTATAGCGATTCTCATATTAGGCTCTAGGCTCTGGGCTCTGGACACCCAAAATTGCTAGTGTCTAGCGCCTAAAGCCTATAGATATTATTTTGATTGCATCGATTCTACAACCCTTTTTATGGCCCTGAGATAGCATGCTTGCCGCCAAGTCGTATTATACTGCTTTTTGGTTTCAAGCGCACCTGCAAAAGCTTCCGTTACTTTTTCATCAATTTTTTGCAGTACCTCTTGCTCCTTCCACTGCACGTTTTTTAGGTTTTGTACCCACTCAAAGTACGACCCTACTACTCCCCCGCCGTTAGCTAATAAATCAGGAATTATTTCTACGTCGTGTCGGGCCAAAATACTATCGGCTTCCGGAGTGACGGGACCGTTAGCCATTTCGAGAATAACCTTGGTTTGGACTTTACCTGCATTCTCCTCCGTAATCGCGTTTTCAAGAGCCGCGGGAATTAAAATATCCACGGGCAGAGTTAAGAGGTGTTCGTTGGTAAATTCGACACAGGGCATCTCGTGAGGAGAAATTGCATAACAGGTAGCGCGGTCAATAACGCCTCTCGCCTCTTTTATTTCAAGAACTCTGGGTATGTTTATGCCGGCTTCTTCGTAAAGCGCGCCTTTCGAGTCCGAGACGGCGATGATTTTAAAACCTCGGTCAAACAAAATTTTAGCAATATTTGCGCCTACATTGCCGAAGCCCTGGATTGCTACGGTCAATTCGCCATTCGTCGTTTGTAATCTATTTTTAGTTTTGAGATATTCCCGCAAGATTACAAAGCCTCCGAAACCGGTGGCAACATCGCGGCCGTAAGAGCCGCCTTTTCCTATGGATTTACCGGTGAAAACAGCCGGTTCTTCGCGTCCCACTAGTTTTGAATACTCATCCGTCATCCCATCCATTACTTGGGGATTGGTGCCAACGTCCGGCGCGGGAATATCTTTGTGCGGGCCTAGCTCCTGCCAAATTGCGCGAACGTATCCGCGCGAAAGTTCCTCAAGTTCGCGAAGGCTTAGCATTCGCGGATCAACCTTCACCGCTCCTTTAGCGCCCCCAAACGGCAATCCCATAAGCGATGTTTTCCAGGTCATCAATGAAGCGAGCGCTTTTACTTCATCCAGATTTGACTCCGGATGGAAGCGGATGCCGCCTTTGTAGGGTCCGAGAGTGTTATTATGCTCTACCCGCCAGCCTTCAAAAATTTTCTCCGAACCATCATCCATCTTCACCGGAATTTTGGCTTCGAGTATCTTATCCGGCGTTTTTAGTTTGGTTAATACGTCTGCGGAAATATTAGCAAGAGGGGCGACCTGT
>CAYPFS010000003.1:0-4258 GCA_964410175.1 uncultured Candidatus Saccharibacteria bacterium | reverse complement strand
CATCAATGGTCGGCCTCGCTCGTCCCGCTGAAAGCGGGACACCCTGGCCGCTCGGCCTCCCAGTGTTTTCAAAAGCGTCTTCCTCGCTCAGCGCCCACCACTCGACAAAATACCGAGGCCTGCCTGCCGGTAGGCAGGGAACTGCGCTTTCAAAATGTTAACAACGCGGTTGACTCTTACAGTTTATGGCCTCACTTTAAAACCAGCCTCGGGCTGGTTTTAAAGTGAGGGCTCCGACAGAGTCGAGAGCCTCCCGATTCCATCGAGGATTTTCGACAAAGTCGGGAATTTTCCGTCGGAATTACATTCCCACCGGTGTCGCCATAGCTTTCCTTCCGTTCCACCATGCCCAAAGCGCCCAAGCGCCTATAACAAGATGCAGCAGGTTATCGAGGGGGTTTTCAAGATTCGCGCCGTAGAAATTGGGAGCTTCGGCCCCAAGGAAAAATCCCCAGAGACCCACAAGTACGCTCACCACTCCCACTAAGAGGGTTACCCACCCTTGCGTTCCGGCGCCAAGAGTGTAGCTTACGACAAGCGCCGCCACGCCAAAAACCAGATGCGCCCAGTTTTCTCCGTTGCTGAACCACCAGGCTGATCCAAAAATACTTGAATCAGGCGTTGGGCCGATCACTCCGAAGAAACCGACTACGCCTACCACTACGAGAATTACTCCGCCGATAGTCAAAAATTGTTTTGGGTTCATCCCGCACATAACTTACGCAATGAGCGTACTGCGAAGTCTCTCTTGGAGCCGTCGCAAGCCCTGCGTATGTAGTTTAAGCACCGCCTTTATTATGTTCCCACACCCTACGTATAGGTTACCACCCAACGTAAGTTATGTGTGGGATTCGTTTGAAAAGTTGTTTAACCAAGCGACCTTTTCGTATATCCCCAATTATACTGTATATTTCCGGTGACGTGAATAGAGTTTATCCACACCCCCGTATATTACGGGATTCATTTCTCTTCTGCCGGACTGCTCTTCTCCCGTTCAGGAGACCAGGATTCAAATCGGGATCAGTTGAGCGGAGCGAATTCTCGTAAGATTCGCGAAGCGAGGAGCGATACGTACCTTGAGGTACGTGAGCGACGAGCGACAAAGAAGCTTATGAGAATTCGCCCGCCTCGAGAGGAAGCCGAAAAATGGCCGATTTCTGCGTTGCTCCTCCTCGGAATAGTAAAACTACGCCTTCGTCGTCTCGCCTTGAAATCGTCTCATTTTTTGGCTTCTCAACCTGATTCTGGTTTGAATCCTGGTCTCCTAAGCAGGTATGCGTAGGCCGCAAGGGCCGCCTTCACCGCGTCTCCGGCTGAAATGTTATTTTGTTTATAAGGATCATCGGTGATATCGCCCGCCGCAAAAATTCCCGGGTGGGAAGTGGTGGCGTGTTTGGAATCAATGATTACCTGCCCCCATTTATCAAGTTCAACCAACCCTTTCACCATCTCTGAGTTCGGTATTGATCCGATTTCGACAAATACGCCGTTAAGTTCAAGAACCTTTTCTTCCCCGCTTTTTTTATCTTTATACTTCAAGCCGGTCACAAATTTATCCCCCAGGATCTCGAGGGTTTGAGCGTTTAAAATAACCTGTTTTAATTTGGGGTTCTTTTTAATTTCTTCTTGAGTCACGGGGTCGCCTTTTAAAGCTTCGCCGTACTCAAACAAATAAATCTCCGAAGCGTACGGAAAAAGATCCTGTACCGCTTCGAGCCCCGCGTTTCCCCCGCCGATTACTGCGACCCGCTTACCAGAAAATAGCGGGGCATCACAGTTATGCACGATGAAGTTTTTTGCAACATATGTATTATTTTTCTCTACAGCCAAATTGTACACCTTCCCCTCATAAAGAACTTTTTTAATACTCCTAACTGGTAAATACAGGTAGTTCTTATCTAGCCAAGCGTGATGGCATACTTGTTTCCTGGTAGAAATTTTTCCGTGGCAAACGCCTAGTATCTCGCTCATTCTTTCCAAACTTGGTCCCCCTACAATAATATGATACTTATCATGATTAAATTTTATAATCCGACCGCCAATCTTGCCCGGCTTCATATTCAGGGCGGCCACTGACCTTCTCTGTATTGCTGGAATAGCCCCTAACTTTAACAGTATGTCGCGAAGCTGGTAAATAAGCTGTCTGGAATTGCTGACTATGCAAAAATCTTTATCCCTTTTACAACCGTCTCCTCTAAAAATACCTCTTACTAGCTCAACCAATTTATGTTCCGGAAGTAGAACCATCCAATGCGGTAACTTCTTTCCATGCGCATACTTACCAAATAGTATCTGGAACGAATCCCTTATAAGGTCGGAGTAAACCTCCATTCTTTTAACATTGCCCTCTTCCCTTAAACGTGGTTTCAGACCAAAGATACCATCTATGAGATTCTGGATATCTTTTATCAAACCCATCTCGTATTTAGAAAAGTAAAAGTTTATCCCCTTGTCCGTAATCGACCCTTCAGCTATGAAATAACCGGCTAAACGCATAAAGTCCCGATCTACTGGAATTTCATCAGGAAGTCTAATCGAAGTTGGACTTTTTCTTTTATATCCAACCGTGCCGTCCATACCCGGAATCTTTAACAGTTTTGAAAGCTTAATATATTCAACGTCTTTCACCGTGGAGATAACAGGATATAGTAGTACATGATTGGTTGTGAGATCATCGGCTCTCAACCAATTTGATTGGTTAATTTTAAAATCACGCCAATAATTTTTGGCCTTTCCTTTTATAACCGTCGTCGCTAAAACAGGATGGTTGGGAGTTAACTGCACTGGCTCGGAAAAAAACCTGGTTCTTATTTCAATTAGTTCCCCTTTGTATGCACGACTCATAACGTCTGTTACTGCCCGGAAACTTCCATCCAGCGTTAGTACCGATTGCTGCGGTTGTATTTCGGTAACATTCCTTACGGAACTATTAGCTACAATACTCTCTTCCGGAGGTAAACATGTCGAACAGTAAGCAACGCCTTTTCCGTCGAATTTGTCTTCGCCCTTAACTCCGAGTCTCCTGCGGCGGGCTCCTGGAGCAAGAATCACGGTTTTTCCCTGATACGCGCCGTCTTTATCGGTTTTTACTTCAAAGTCGCACACCCGAGCGCCATTTAAACATCGAAAGGTTTTAACCTCAACTGCCTTTTCCGGCATTTTTATTTCGACCATATCCGGGTAGGCCCGCACGTGTTCTTCAAGTTTTTTGGCTAGATCAAATCCGGATATGTGTTTTTCTCCGATCCAATTTTGAATGTCGTCGGATACGATAGATTGCCCGCCGAGCGATTCGGTAATAAGAAGGGTTTTTAGTTTTTTGCGGGCGGTATATACCGCTGCGGCAACCGCGGCCGGCCCCCCGCCTATTATAATGACATCGTATAACATAGGGCAAAAAATCCAAAATTCAAAATCCAAATCTCAAAACAATTTATTAAACTAAAATTTTATAAATTACAAACTTGTTTTGGATTTTGTGCTTTGGATTTTGAATTTACAAACTTTGTAACATTCCTCCGGGAACGCTCTTGGGATCAATGCCTCCTCCCATGCCCGCAGGAACGAACTCCGGTCCCCGGTTTACGCGCGCCCGGTAAAACGCGCGAATATTGTTTTTTTCTTCCTCCGAGAGGGCATCTCCGGAGACGTTAAATTTGTAAACATGTCTCCAGGCGACAAGCGCGACATCGGAGTCGTTGAGGGACCGCGGAGCCATTACAATTTTTGCTCCGGAATGTTCTTCTGTAAACCTCCGGAGGTCCTCGAGAACTCCTTTTGGAATGCGGGGGTGGTAAGCTATCCAGATTTCTCCATGCTCAAGATTGTGGATTACAATTTTATCATTTATCTCGTAATCATACACGCCTGACTTCGCGGGGCTAGCAAAATGCGCCCCGGATGAGGGGGGGTTTGAGGCATAGGGCCGAGGCGGATTTTCGACAAGTCCAATATGTTCCTGTCCTGCGTCTAGATAAACTTCGCCGGGGACGCCTTCGGAGTTTTGCTTGCTCCGGAATACGGCGAGCGCAATTAGTAGGACAGCAAAAGCCGTCAATCCGACGCCGATTACTATTCGCTTGATTCGTTTCCGTCGCCCCGCCTTTTGCTGGCGCATTCTCTTGATATCGCTTTTAGATTGATTTTCTCCGTTCATGCCAATACTTGTCCAAATTTTGGAGTAAGCGGTAAACCGCGAGCGAACAAAATTTAGTAACGGCATTGAGCACCCCCTCTTTTAACACCGACTGCGGCGAAG
>CAYPFS010000002.1:19903-24420 GCA_964410175.1 uncultured Candidatus Saccharibacteria bacterium | reverse complement strand
ATAACACTTAACGGCAGGTCGTGATGCGACCGCGACCTGTCACTAACGGGATGAACATCCTGATTAAATATCTAGTTTTTGGGGGACCGATATTGATTTTGGTTTTTTTGCTCTTGGCGTTACGAGACTCTGGAAAACCCCCAGAAGTTAAGGTAACTGAGGAGCCTTCTGAAATCCCGGCAAGTGAATCCACCATTTCCTCGGTACCCAAAGAGCCGGCAGAAGAATTTAAAGCCGCTCCCCCGGCTCAGTTGCCAAAGAGGGTTTCTTCATCCCCGACTGTTGGCGCCGCCCCGGCTCCGAAAATCTTACCATCCCAGATTGTGGTTTCTCTCCCGAAGCTGCCGAAAGCGGCGACGGCGACCCCAGAAACCGTAGATATTCCCGCGCCCCTGCCTCCCTTGGACGAGGATTTGCTTTTGCGCTCCGTAGTTAAGATCCAATGCCCAACCGCCGACGGGATTGGAAAGTATATAGGTTCGGGGTTTGCTATAAAAAGCGGCGTTGTGGTGACCGCCGCCCACGTGGTAAAAGATTCGGGAAGCCAAACATGCGAGGTAATTTTTCCAAAAGACAGAAGGCCGATTCATTATCTTCGCGGCACTTTGGAAAATTTGAAGGAAGTAGCCCGTCGCCACGACGAAGAAGGAATTGATGTTGCGGTCTTGAGTCTCCCGCCGCTTGAATCTTACCCCGAGGGGCGCGCAATTTTTGAAAGCTATCCCTCCATATCCTATCCGTTTTGTGAAAATCCGAAGATGCTGGGGGATAAATTGCTGCACTTCGGCTACCCCTCCAATTTTGTTGACCAGAGTTATTTATCGCGGCTCGAAGGAGAAGTGGTGATTTTTGCGGATATCAATGGAATTCGCGAAGAGCTTTCTCAAGACCAAACCTATACCTTTAAAACCCCGATTTTTTCTTACACTTATGACGAATCTAAACTTCATCCCTACATGGTAAGCCGCGTACCATCTTTTTACGGCGACTCCGGCGGACTTGCTTTTAACGTCATCAAACAATGTATTTTGGGTCCGCATCGCGGGGGTACAATCGGCGGAGGCGTGGGAGAGAATTACTCCGTATTTCCGGTTTTGGGCTGGGAAAAGACAAAAAACTTGATACCTTGATTTTTATTCCCCTTTATGCAACAAATTCTTCTAGAACCTGAACATACGAACAAGAGGAGAAGAATATGTGTATTTGTCCAGCGCCTCAAGGAGTAAACGTTCAAGCAGAGAAGACGGATCGCGCCAGCCGCCCCAAGGAGGTGGCCCCTAAAAAAAGACAAGTTGACAATCATAGAAGTCTTGTCTGGATTAGCCGAGAGATGGATGCGGCCGTCCGAGTAGTTGACCTCGCGGCAAAAAGTTCATGTACGGTTCTTTTGCTGGGAGAGACAGGCACCGGCAAGGAGCTTTTGGCTCGTATTCTGCACGATCGGAGCGAGCGCCGCCAGAAAAAGTTTTTGGAAGTAAACTGTTCGGCCATTCCGGATACGCTGCTTGAGAGCGAACTTTTTGGGCACGAGGCGGGCGCTTTCACCGATGCCCGCAGAAGCAAGCGCGGTAAGCTTGAAATGGCGGACGGCGGAACGGTGTTTTTTGACGAGGTCGGCGATCTCTCGCCGGTTATACAGGCTAAAATTCTTCGGGTTCTGCAGGAAAGGACTTTTGAACGGCTGGGCGGTACGGAGACAATGAAGGTGGATGTTCGTATAGTGGCGGCCACCAATAGGGATCTTTCGGGTATGGTGGAAGAAGGTAAATTTCGCGGCGACCTCTACCATCGTCTTAACGTTATTCCAATTCTTGTCCCGCCTCTTCGTTTTCGGCGAGAAGACATTTTGGTCTTGAGCCAGCACTTTATCGCTGAAATTGCGGCAGCGAATCAAAGACCGGTTCCGCAACTATCCGCAGAAATAGAAAGAGACTTGATTCAGTATCACTGGCCCGGCAATGTTCGGGAGCTTGAGAATAGAATTGAAAGAGCCATGGTCTTTTTGGACGGCCAAGAGTCTTTTACACTCGAGCACCTGACCGCTTTTGGCGCAGACCCGTTTTCCGTCACTTCCGACGATTTAAGTCCGGAGGGCACCCTGAATATGGATGAGGTGAAGCGCAGAGTTGTAGTAGCAGCGCTTGAAAGAGCGGGCGGTAACAGGAAGCGCGCCGCAATTATACTCGGCGTCACAAGGCCAACCCTCCATGACTGGTTAAATAAATATGGCTTGAAAAACTATAAAGTTAAGAATCCCATACCCCGCTTGACCAACAGGTCAGAAGCGGGGTAAATTTATTTTATGCCCAGTAATACAACCCCGACTGGGCATAGCCCAACAAGGTTAATATCTAGTTGAGCTTCCAGCTAGTAAGTAGCTAGTATCCTCATCCCATAGCATGAGATTAAGACCCCGTTTTCAGCGGGATCAGTCGGGGTTTGATATACTGGGTATGGCGCTGGAGCGAAAACAGGAAAAGAAATTAATTAAGCCGAGTACCGCTCGGCTTTTGGCGGCCGCGTTTTTACTCGTCGGAATTATTCTCGGATTTTTTGCCGCGCCGCAGTACCTTGAGAAAATTACAAATTCCACGCTATCGATTCCAAACTTTTTGAACTTTCCCTATCGTTTTGGTCTCGATATCCAGGGCGGAACCCACCTGGTGTATCAGGCGGATTTATCCAACACTTCCGCGGCCGATTACTCAAGTTTCATGGAGGCGGTGCGGGACGTGATTGAGAGGCGGGTGAATCTTTTTGGAGTGGCTGAACCCCTGGTGCAGGTAGAAAAATCCGGCAGCGAGTGGCGATTAATCGTCGAACTTGCCGGTATAAAAGATATCGCAGCGGCGATCCGTTTAATAGGAGAGACTCCTTTTCTTGAGTTTCGGGAGGAGGGAAAGGAGGGTTTTGACCCCACCCCGCTCACCGGCCGGTATGTCAAACGCGCCGCCGTAGATTTTGATCCTACAACCTATCAGCCGCAGGTGGCTTTGGAGCTCACGGATGAAGGGGGAAAAATATTTGCGGAGCTTACTAAAAAGAATGTAGGAAAGCGCCTGGCCATTTACTTGGATGGGGCCCCTATTTCTGCTCCGGTGGTGCAGGAAGAAATTACCGGCGGAAAAGCGCAAATTACGGGGAATTTCACGCCTCAATCCGCTAAAGAATTGGTGGGCCGCCTGAATGCCGGGGCTCTCCCCGTGCCTATAACCCTGATTGCCCAGCAGTCTGTGGGCGCGAGTTTGGGAGAAGAATCGTTGGCGCGGAGCATTCAAGCGGGCCTTTGGGGTTTTGCGGCAGTGGTAATATTTATGATTCTTTGGTATAGGCTCCCCGGTCTTTTGGCGGTGCTTGCCCTACTGCTTTATATCGCTCTTGTTCTTGCCATATTTAAATTAATTCCCGTAACCTTAACGGTTGCCGGAATCGCAGGTTTTATTCTTTCAATCGGCATGGCTGTTGACGCCAATATTCTCATTTTTGAGCGGATGAAGGAGGAATTACGGCACGGCAGGGTACTTGAGGAGGCGGTTCGCGAGGGGTTTGGCCGCGCTTGGACTTCGATCCGCGATTCCAATACTTCAAGTCTAATCACCGCCGGAATTCTTTACTGGTTGGGAACGGGTTTGGTGCAAGGTTTTGCCTTGACGCTTGCTATTGGTATTCTTGTCTCTATGTTTTCGGCGATAAGCGTGACCAGAACTCTTCTCATTGCGGTAATGACAAAGAAACTTGAAGGGTTGAGGTTTCTCTTTTTGAGCGGTCTAACGCATAGAGTATGAATCCCGTTACCACGAGCTTACGCCCGTGATATCTATCCAGACGTTTCGCGGAACGGAACTCCACTTCCTCCACGGGTTTACACCCGTGGTTTCCGTGGTAACGGGATGAAGCTCCGCGGGCTTATGCCCAGCGATCGACCTTCCTTTCGGAGGTTGCGTAATTTATTGACAGATGTATAATAAGGGTTATGCCGTACACCTCCATTGTTAAACAAGAAATCAAGTCCTTAGTCCGGGAAGGAGTTAGAGAGGCTCTTGGCGCCGAACTTATGAAATTAAGAGCCGCTCTTATTTCTTTTGTTTCTAACGCGGAGCAAAAGGATATCGAGAAGCGTTACAAGAAACCCTCTCATAAATCGGCGAAGTCATACACTATCCATTTATGAAGTGGACGATTGATTTGTCGCATGATGCTGAGAAGTTTATCGCGCGGAATCATCTTAATCGCGAAGAAATTTTCTCTCTGCTAGAGCTCGCCATAAAGAAATTCCAAGGAGAAACCGTAAATGTCGGTTTAGGGAAGCTACACGGAGAATGGGCCGGTTTTTTACAAAATCAAAAGAGGCGATATGCGAGTCATCGCCTCTTTTGATTTCGACCACTCGCGAGTATTTGTGGATCGAATAGATTGGCGCGGGAATGTTTATAAGTGATAGGAATGGGGCCAGAAACCAAAATCTGCCAAAATTGTAAAAAAGGTTCGTCATTGAACCTGAATCCACGCACCAGAGT
>CAYPFS010000002.1:17441-19893 GCA_964410175.1 uncultured Candidatus Saccharibacteria bacterium | reverse complement strand
ACACGGTGCGGGACTCCGCTTACCCCGTGTCGTAAATCCATGAAAGAAGAAACTCGAACATGTCAGAATTGCCGGTCGTCTTTCCAGATAGACGCTTCGGATTTTGAATTTTACGAAAAAATGGGCGTGCCGGCGCCGGTTTTGTGTCCTACTTGTCGTTTCCGCAGACGGGCCGTGTTCCGCAACGAGAGGACCTTGTATTCTCGCAAATGCGATCTCTGCGGCAGGTCTATGATCTATGTACAATCCCAGTTCTCCCTACACGGTGTACTGCCATGAATGTTGGTATTCTGATAAATGGGATCCGTTCTCCTACGGCCAGGATTACGATTCCCAGAAGCCGTTTTTTGAGCAACTGGGAGAGCTGATGAAACGGGTTCCGAAAGTAACAACCTATACGGATGACTACGCTAAGAACGTGAACAGCGAATATATTAATTTTGCTGGCAGCAAGGATGGCGTGAAGAATTGCTATTTGCTGTTCAACTCGGGAAGCTGCGAAGACGTAATGTACTCGCGTGGAGTCCGTTATTGCCGTGATTCATCGGACGGATATTACGGCGCCTACCACGAGCTTTGTTACGAGACAGTGAATGTCCATAAATCCTCCGGAATAATCTTTGGTCAGAATGTGAGTGGGAGCGTTGATTCTATGTTCGCTTTGAATTTAAGCGGCTGTCAGGATTGTTTCGGCTGTGTGAATCTTCGTCACAAGACACGCCACTTCTTTAACGAGCCGCTCTCCAAGAACGACTACGAGAAGAAGGTAGGAGAAATCAGGGGCAGCTATCGCAGGATGCAGGATGTGCGACAGAGGTTTGAGGAGTTTTCGCTTAAATTCCCTAGACGGGAGAATAACAATCTGAAAGCAATCAATGTAAGTGGAGATTTTATCTTTGATTCCAAGAATATACGAGCGAGCTACGAGGTTGACCAAGCAGAGAATTGTAAGTATCTTTTCTCGGTTAAGGGCTCAGACGATTCTTATGACGTGATCGGCTACGGCTATGATTCCGAATTGCTTCTTGAGTGTGTGGCCGTGGGTTACTCCAATAGGGTTATTGGCAGCTTTTCTAGTGGTAGTTCCCATCATCTTGAGTACTCTGTCGGCACGAAGGCGAGTGAGTACTGTTTCGGTTGCGATGGGTTAAGGGGTGCCAAATTCTCCATCCTTAACAAGCGTTACAGTGAGGAGGAATATAAGAGGTTGAGGGAACAAATTGTGAAGGCGTTAAAAGACCAGGGGGCATATGGACTTTTTATGCCGCCAGCGCTTGCGCCCTTTGCTTACAATGAAGCGATTGGTCAAGATGTTATGCCTCTGACTAAAGAAGAGGCTCTGTCACAAGGATTTAGATGGGAGGAGAATATGCAGTTCACTAGAGGCAAAGAGACCCTCACGCCGGACCAAATTTCTGATCACATTAACGACGTCTCTGACAAAATCACAGAAGAAATTCTGGCTTGCATAACTTGCAAAAGGAACTACAAGATTATCAAACCCGAGCTTGATTTTTACCGGCGGCTGGTTCTGCCTCTGCCGAGGCAGTGTTTCAACTGCCGGCATCTGGATCGGATCCGGAGGAGAGGATCGTTTGTACTCTATGATCGTACTTGCGTCCGCTGCGGGAAAGCCATCAAAACCAATTTCGCCCCAGACCGCCCCGAAATCGTTTACTGCGAGGCCTGCTACCAATCGGAGGTGGTATGAGTGAAGACAGGCCGCCGCCTGCGGACGAGCCTTGTTCCTTTGGAACGGGAAACCCCGCTCGTCTTTGCGTAGTCTCGGCGAAGCAAGGACGCAGCTTTACCGTGTCCGTCCGTAGTCTTGGGCGCCCGGCCTTCGCAGCCCGAAACTGTTTCGGCGGAGTAGGCAAAGAGGAGCGGAGGCGGACGAGGAACGTTACCAACGAGAGATTGTTTAGTATGGACGTTAAATTTTTTGATAACAAAATTGAAAAATTCCTTAACACCCTGAATCCCGAAACTACTGCAAGGGCATTGCGTACCATTGACCTTCTTGAGGCGTTCGGTCATGAACTGGGGTTTCCACATAGTAAAAAGGTTGAGTCTCGGCTTTTCGAGCTTCGTATACGAGGCAGACAAGAAGTACGCCTTCTCTACACTTTTCATCAAGATGCGGCGGTGGTTCTCCACGGCTTTATAAAGAAATCTGAGCGCACTCCATTGAGAGAAATTGAAGTCGCGCGGCGTAAACTAAAGGCGCTTGACACTCAATAACTTATACGTTATACTGTAAGCACCATGAAAAATTATACACAAGTTAAAAACAACCTTCTTAGAAACCCAAAGATTAGAAAGGCCTACGAGGAGTTAGGGCCAGAATTTTCAGTAATAGCGCTCTTGATAAATTTGCGGCTTCATCAACATGTTAGTCAGAGGGAGCTTGCCGAGCGAATTGGCACCAAGCAATCTGCCATTGCGAGGTTTG
>CAYPFS010000002.1:6341-17431 GCA_964410175.1 uncultured Candidatus Saccharibacteria bacterium | reverse complement strand
CGAAACGAACGGAAACTATTCCGAGTCGTAGATGCCTTGTCAGGCAAACCGCTACTTTCGTTATATCCGCCGGAGTCGGGTTACTCCATCTATCATGACGAAGATTGGTGGGATCCAAGTCGATGGGATCCGCTTTCATACGGCCAGGAATTTGATCCCTCGCGACCGTTCTTGGCGCAACTTTACGAGCTCAATAAAAAAGTTCCCAAATTTGATAGGAGTACATTGGGCCCGGTGAGAAGCGATTATTGCGCAAACGCGTCTTATTTGAAGGATTGTTACCTACTTTTTAATTCTAATCGAAGCGAGGACAGCGCTTACGGAAATGGCGTGGACCTAAGTCGTAACTGTTACGATAATTCCCACGTTCAACGTTGCGAGCGTTGTTACGATTCATTTTGGTTGACAAACTGTTACGATACCAATTTTTCTTCCCAATGCGAAGATTGTGTGTCAGTACAGTTCTCCAAAAACTGCAAGGGGTGTTCTCATTGCATAGGATGCGTTAACCTCCGAAACAAGAGTTACTGTTTTTTAAACGAGCAGCTAACGGAAAAGGAGTATAAGAGACGGCTGGCCGAACTTCGTCTTGATACTTGGACCGGTCTCTCCGCATTCCGCAGCCGAGCCCGCGCTCACTGGCTTAAATTTCCCGTAAAGAGTATGCAGGGCGTCGGAAACACGAATGTCAGCGGAGAATACATCACGCATTCAAAAAATGTTTACAGAAGCTATCTAATCCGTGAGTCAGAGGACTTAAGATATGTTCAATATTCGCAGGTGCCTTCAAGCCGCGACGTGATGGATGCAACCATTACCGGTGCTATGGCCGAGCAAGTATACGAGACTTCTGTCGGCGGCTGGACTTCCGGCCGGTTAAAGTTTTGCTGGGAATGTTGGGCGGGTGGACGCGATCTTGAATATTGCATGTTTTGCGGTAAGGCAGCTTCCGATCTTTTCGGGTGTGTGGGTATAACCAAGCAGCAGTATTGCATTTTGAATAAGCAGTATTCCAAGGACGAGTATTTGCGTCTTCGTCAAAAGATTATTGAGCACATGAACTCTATGCCCTACGTTGATAAGCAGGGAAGAGTCTACAAATACGGAGAATTCTTTCCCCCCGAATTTAGTCCTTTTGCCTTTAACCATTCGATTGCCCCGGAGCATTTTCCACTATTACGTGACGAAGTTATCGCTTTTGGCTCTCGTTGGGAAGATCCGCATCCGACCGAGTACCAAACGACTATGTCGTCCTCCGCCCTTCCCGACTCCATAGAAGAAGTTTCGGACAGTATTCTTGGCGAAATTATTCAATGTGTAGAATGTAAACGCGCGTATCGTATAATCGAGGCGGAGCTTAAATTTTTACGTCAGGCCGGTATTCCTGCACCGCGTACTTGCGTTGATTGCCGCCATACTGCGCGTATTTTGCAACGTAACCGTAGCGAGCTACATCCGCGCCGTTGCGATTGTGTCGGCCAAAAGTCAGACAACAGCGTCTATACCAATCAAACCCCTCATTTCCACGGCCAAGATCACTGTCCCAACGAGTTTGAGACAAGCTTTGCTCCAGAAAGGCCAGAAATTGTCTACTGCGAGGCCTGCTACCAATCGGAGGTGGTATGAGTGAGGGCAGGCTGAAGTCCCGTCGTAGCTTCACTGTGTCCATCCGTAGCCTTGGGCGCCCGGCTTTCGCAGCCGAAACTGCTTCGGCGGAGTAGGCAAGGAGGAGCGGAGGCGGACGAGGAATGTTATCAGGCGGAGATTATATGAACCTTTTGTTACTGTTAACCTTGACTGGCCGGTTAACAGAAAGTAAAATTCATCCCAAGATGAGCAAAAAAGATTTTTTTTCTACGGCAGAGGTGGCAAGGCTTCTCGGCATAAGTAGAATCGCGGTATTTAAAAAAATTAAAACGGGGCGCATACCGGCGGAAAAAATTGGCCGCAGTTTTACAGTATCCAAAAAGGATCTACCCGAAATTTTAGGAAAAACCTTGTCGACGGCCAAAAAGAAAGAGATAGAAGCCGCAGTGAAGAAAACGGTCAAAGAATATGGCGAGACGCTTAAATTGTTGGGGAAAGAATGAAATATTTGTCCATTGTCGAAGTAGAATATGTGGCATTTAGGTTAGCGCAAGAATTAATGACTTGGGATGAGCCAATTCCGGACTTTGGGTCGCGCCTCCCTAACGTTTTGGAAAGCTGTCTCATTATCCCTTTCCAAAGTTTTGGCGGTAAGAAGTTATATAAGGGCTTTAGCGAAAAAGCGGCTGTCTTATTTTATCTCCTCATAAAAAATCATCCCTTTCAAAATGGTAACAAAAGAATTGCGATGGCCGTACTTTTTTATTTTTTATATAAGAACAGCAAATGGCTCCGCGTTGATAATCAGGAATTATACAACTTTGCCAAATGGGTCGCCGCAAGTAACCCGAAACTTAAAGAACCAACAATATCAGCCATTCAGAAGTTCATAAAAGTGTATGTAACCGAACTATGAGTGTAACCGGAACCCGTACATGCCAAAATTGCAGGCAAAACTTCGTCATTGAACCCGAGGACTTTTTGTTTTACGAAAAAGTAAAGGTGCCGGCGCCGACGTTTTGCGTCGAATGCCGGAATCAGCGGCGGTTTGCTTTCAGGAATGAACGATCACTGTATCGAAGAAAATGTGACCTGTGCGGACAGGTGGTGATCGGTCGCGTGTCGCAGGATAAGCCGTATTCGATGTATTGCCAAAAATGTTGGTGGTCTGATCAGTGGGACCCTCTTTCATTTGGACAAGAGTATGATTTTTCAAAACCGTTTTTCGCGCAGTTTCGCGAACTTTTGCGCCGTGTGCCGCACGTCTCGCTTCTGAATTCAAATATGGTGAACAGCGAGTGGGTGAATCAGGAGACCGATGATAAAAATTGTTATCTGAATACCGGCGGACATTTTAATGAGAACTCGGCGTATAACACCTATGAGGTTCACGGCAAGGATTCGTTTGACAATTATTGGCTGATACAAAGTGAATTATGCTACGAAGATATTAATTGCGACAGATGCTACAAAACATTTTTTTCGCAGGAATGTATTGAGTGTCGCGAAACCATGTTTTCGTACGATTGCAGAAATTGTACCAATATCTTCGGATGCGCCGGGCTTCGGAATAAAAAGTACTATATTTTTAACAAACCATACACCAAAGAAGAGTATCACGATTTCATGAAGAAAAATCCGATTCGGTCCCACGGGGTACTGGAAGAAATGAAACGGACAGCAGAAGAAGTATGGCGTTCCATGCCGCACCGCGACCGCTTTATCCTGAAATCGATAAACTCAAGCGGTAATTTTATTGTTGAATCAAAGAATGCAAAAAATTGCTGGAATGTCGAACGGATGGAGGATTGTAAAAATATGTATATCGCTGTGGATATGAAGGATAGTTACGACGGGTCATCAATTGGCTGGGGAGAGTTGATTTATGAAAGTGCTCATTCAGGCGGTTTTTATGGCTCGAAATTTTGCGCCTATATATTCGGCGCAGCTGCACGAGTGGATGCGGTCAATTCATCTCATCTTGAGTACTGTATTGCTACGCCGAGTAGTAACCATTGTTTCGGCTGCGTGAATTTTCAGAAGAAAGAATATTGTATCCTCAATAAACAGTATTCCAAGAGCGAGTACGAATTGCTTCTTCCAAAAATCAAAGCGCATATGCAAGAAATGCCCTACGTTGATAAAAAAGGAAGGACGTATTCATACGGAGAATTTTTTCCGGTTGAGTTGTCGCCATTCGCGTATAACGAGACGATCGCGCAGGACTTTTATCCGCTCAGCAAAGAGGAGGCGCGTGCAGCGGGGTATGAATGGATTGAAGCGGAAGGGATAGCACATCAATTTTCTGATTACGAAATTCCTGATGACACCAATGATGTAGGAGATGACATTCTTGCGAAAGTATTAAAATGTGAGATTTCGGGCAAGGCGTATCGAATTATTCCAATGGAGCTTGCATTTTATCGTCGGGTTGGTTTGCCGATTCCACGGTTGTCCCCCGCAGAACGGCATAAGAGGCGTATCAACCGACTTTTACCGAAACGAATTTTTGAACGACAATGCGAATGTGGAGGAAAGGTGTCAACGCGCGGCTCCTACCAAAACGTAGATATGCATTTCCATGGTTTTGATCGTTGCCCGAACGCCATTGAAACCTCCTACGCCCCCGACCGGCCGGAAATTGTATACTGCGAGCAATGTTACCAAGCTGAAGTCGTGTAACCCGTATTGTGTAGTATGTAGCGCAAGTATCTCCTGCGGTACACACTAAAAGATACATCCTACAGATATCGGTTTAAGCTGAAATTAATATCAACCAACTATTTTTAGAGTTTAGGGTTTTACGTAACATGGACATCATAGGTAAAAAGCACATATTTTTAAGCATCTCCGGTATTTTGGTGTTGACAAGTTTTGCATTTATTGGTATGTGGGGTTTAAGGTTCGGGATTGATTTTACCGGAGGATCACTGCTTGAGATTGAGTTTAAGGAGGCGCGACCGGACAGCGCTGAAATCAAAAAGACTCTGGAGGGATTAGCAGTCGGTACGCCCGTGGTCCAACCGGCAGGAGAGCGCGGCATGATTCTCCGTTTTGCGCACATTGATGAGGAGACCCACCAGACAATTTCGGCGCGTCTTAGCGGGCTAGCCCCGCTGGTGGAGAAAAGATTTGATACCATAGGGCCCACGGTAGGGGCAGAACTTAAACGAAGGGCGCTTCTGGCCTTGGGGCTTGCAATGGTAGCCATAATTTTATACATCGCCTGGGCGTTTCGCCACGTATCTAGACCGGTTTCTTCATGGAAGTACGGAGCGGCGGCGGTGCTCGCTTTAATCCACGACGTTACCATTCCTACCGGAATTTTCTCGATCCTTGGAAGATTTAAGGGGGTGGAGATTGATTCTTTCTTCATCGCCGCCCTCTTGACAATATTAGGCTTCTCGGTGCATGATACAATTGTAGTATTTGACAGGATCAGGGAAAATCTGTCAAAATTGAAAGTAGCCGAACCCTATGAAATTACGGTAAACCGCAGTGTAAATGAAACCATCGCTCGTTCCATCAATACTTCTTTGACGACTATCTTGGTTCTTGCGGCAGTCATGGTTTTTGGCGGCCCAACGGTTAGGTATTTGGCGCTTGCCCTTCTCTTAGGGATTGCCTTCGGGACCTACTCTTCCATTTTTGTCGCAAGCCCACTCGTCGTAATCTGGAATAAATTAGTAGGGCGTGTTCGAAGACCCTACCCGTAGCGAAATATGATTTCACCCGTCCAAATTAAGGAGGCAGCTCAAACTTTGTTAAAAACCCTTGCTTCTCGTAGAACCCGCGATGTTTTAGAGAAGCGTTTTGGGCTGAAGCCGGGAGGGAAAAAAACGCTTGAAGCCATTGGCCGGGAGTATAAAATAACCCGTGAGCGGGTAAGGCAAATTGAGTCGGACGCCCTGAAGTTTTTAAGAAAGGAAGAAAGCCTTGCAGGAGCTCGTGAAGCCCTCAACTCCGTCGCCGACTATATCAAGAATTACGGAGGGGTGGTGGCTGAACACGAGCTTTTTTCCGGATTGGGTCTTGGCAAATTTTCACCTCACCTCGCTTTCCTCCTAACTGTAGATCGATCTTTTTATAAACTCGGGGAGACGGAAGAATTTTTTAACCGCTGGGCCACGGATAAATCTTCGGCCTCGTCCGGCGCCGATATCATGACAAAAGTGGCAGCCACCCTTAAAGAGCGGGGGGAGCCGGTTCCGCGCGAGGTTGCTGTTTCGCTTGTTAAATCTACAGTTGAGAAGTTCGGGGGGCGCACAGTTGACACCGAGGCAGCGGAGTATCTCCTTAAAACCTCCAAGCTTATTCGCCGTAATCCTTACGGGGAATACGGATTGAATTTTTGGCCCAGCATCAACCCCCGGGGAGTGAGAGACAAGGCCCATCTTGTTTTAGTAAAATACGCAAAGCCTCTGCATTTCACTGCAGTCGCCAAACAGATTGAAGCGGCCAGATTTTCTAAAAAGAAAGTTAACCCCCAAACCGTACACAACGAATTAATAAAAGATCCGCGGTTTATCTTGGTGGGTCGGGGACTTTATGCCCTGCGTGAATGGGGATATGAGCCCGGGGTGGTAAAGGACGTGATGGTTTCTATCCTCAAAAGATCTTCTTCTCCGCTTTCCAGAGAAGAAATCGTGCGGCTGGTTTGCGAGAAACGTTTAGTAAAACCCCAAACCGTACTCCTTAATATGCAAAATAAAAATCTCTTTAGGAGGACGGAGGATGGGAAATATACACTGGTATAAAAATCTAAATTCTCTCCCTGCGGGAGATCTCTCGTCCCTTCGGGAGATCTGCCGTAGGCATGACCGAAGGGAGATAAACCCTAATTTCTAATCTCATCCAATTCATAAGTCAACTTCCCGAGCTTGTCTTTACTTGGCCGCCGATTCGCGACTTCTGGTGGTTTTGGCTTTTTATTATTCTATTTTTTTTAGGGCGCTCTCTCTGGCGCGCCTACATTCAGGAACACTACCGGCGAAGCATCAAATGGGTGATGCTTGAATTAAAAATCCCGAGAGAACTTCGTAAAACTCCCAGAGCCATGGAACAGGTTTTTATGGCCATACACGCGGTGCGAAATTCCGCCTCGGATTTTCAGGAATGGTGGTGGGAAGGCGAGGTGCCGATGTGGTTTTCGTGCGAGGCGGTGAGTTTCGGGGGCGAGGTGCATTTTTATATGCGAGTTCCCCAAATTCGAAGAAATCATATTGAAGCCGCGCTTTACGCCCAATATCCAGATATTGAGGTGATCGAGACCGAAGATTATATTGACCGTCTCCCGCCGACCTATGACGATTTTGAAAAGGCGGGGTATAAGATTTTTGGCAACGAGCTGATTTTGGATAAACCCGATTTTTACCCAATAACCACCTACGTTGATTTTGAAGCAGTGCAAACGGAAAAAGAGCTTGATCCGGTTTCGGCTCTTCTTGAGACTCTTTCCCGTCTAAAGCCGCAGGAACACATCTGGCTTCAGATTGTAATTCGGCCTAAGGTGGACCAGTTTATTACAGGATGGCATAAGGCCGGGGAGAAAGAGATCGATAAAATTAAAGAGAGGAGCGGAAAAAGAAAAATGTTTAATCCCCAATTTGGCGAGTTTATTATGATTGATCGCTCTCCCGGCGACCTCGAACTTATGAAAAATATAGACCGCAAGATCCAAAAACCGGCTTTTGACGTGATTATTCGCTATTTTTACGCCGCTCCTCCCGAGGTTTTTGCTCACTCTTTTGGCCGCCGTTCCATTTTGATGGCCATGAACCAATACGCCTCGGAGACCTACAACAAATTTAGGCATAACATCAAAGCCTGGACGCTTGTTAAATTCTGGTACTGGCCGCACATTTTTCCCGGCCTGCGCGGCTATTGGCGCAAGGTGGATTTTTACCAAAAGTATCGTGAACGCGCAATGTATACCGAAACTTTTGCCGGCGCGCTGCTCCGTATGAGGTTATTCGATTGGGGGCTGACACCGCGAAAAATCTGGATGAGCCGAAATTCGTTGAACGTTGAGGAGCTTGCCACCATTTTCCACCCGCCTACGCATATTGTTCTTACTGGCCCCCTGATTAAAAGAGAGGAATCTCGAAAAATGGGACCCCCGGCCGGGCTTCGGATATACGGCGAGGGCGATGAAGAGCTGCTTGGTTTAAAAAAGGAATGAATAGCCCGTATTCCTCGTATACGAGTTTTGTAGTTGCATTATGTAGTGTAATTTGATAAAATTTGCTGTATGAATACCCGGGTTTTTACAACTATCCCTAAAAAGATAACCGGCCGGGAAGAGCTTGTTGTTTTGCCTCGTAGTATTTTCGACCGGCTTATATCGGTAAATATTAGGAAGGAAGAAGCATTGAGATGGTCGCGCGAAGCTAAGGAGTTGAAAAGTAAAGGAAAACTGCCCGTATTGAAGTCACTGAGAGACCTTCGCTAGCCCCTATGAAGATTTTCTATCATCCCAGGTTCAGAGATGCCTATAGAAAATTGCCGCCCGCCACTCAGAAGAAAGCTGAAGGAAGAGAGATTGTTTTTAGAAAAAATCCATTTGATCCTCGGCTCAAGACTCATAAACTCCATGGTAAACTTAAGAAACTGTGGAGTTTTCCCGTTGATAATAGGTACAGAATTTTATTTGAATTCAACCAACACGACGTTATCTTCCTTGACATAGACGACCACGATTTATACAGGTGAACTCCGCACATAACAGGTTATGTGCGGGATAGATTTATCGAGGATCGGGATAAAAATCATGAGTGAAACCCGCATCTGCCAAAACTGCAAAAAAGAGTTCGTCATTGAACCTGAATCCACGCACCAGAGCAAAGCACGGTGCGGGACTTCGCTTATCCAGTTAAAAATAGCATGTCCAACAGTGAAACAAGGGTGTGCCAGAATTGCAAACGTCAATTTGAAATAGACGCTTCGGATTCCGCTTTCTACGAAAAAATCAAGGTTCCTCCGCCAACCTGGTGTCCGGAGTGCAGGATGATAAGAAGGATGTCGTTTCGGAACGACCGGCACCTCTTTCGCCGGAAAGATGATGCCACGGGCAGAGAAATTTTTTCCAGCTTCCCCCAAGCCGCGCCTTTGAAAGTTTACGATACGGATTACTGGTGGAGTGACGCCTGGGACCCGCTGGATTACGGACGCGATTATGACTTCTCGCGGCCCTTTTTCGAACAGTTTCGGGAACTCCTATACTCCGTTCCCGTATTTTCGAGAAGCATCCTCGGTCTAGTCAATTCCGACTACTGCGATCAGGCCGGATGGCTTAAAAATTGTTACTTGGTTTTCGATGCCGGAAATATCGAAGATTCGGCTTACATAAACCGTGCCAATTTTATCAAAGACAGCTTTGATTTATACGCTGTGGGCAACAGTGAACTTTGTTACGAGAGCGCTTCGGTTGGGGGCGGTTATCGGGTATTTTTTTCTTTTGATTGCGGAGATTCGACCGACATCTGGTTTTCCAAGGATTTGAGCGGATGCAATAACTGTTTTGGCTGTGTAAATTTAAGAAACAAATCCTACCACATTTTTAACGAACCCTACGGCAAAGAGGAGTATTTTGAAAAGCTGAAAGAGTTTAATCTTGGGTCTTCCGAGGCTCTCGGGGAACTCGCAAAAAAGGCCTATAACTTTTGGCTGCAGTTTCCGGTTAAATTTATGCACGGGTATCAGAATGTAAATTCGGACGGGGAGCAAATATTTGAGTCGCGAAACGTGCATAAATCCTACGCCGTGGGAAACGGAGAAAATATTAAATACTCCCAGATCGTTTTTCTGAATTCGACGGAGTGTTACGACTTTACCAATTTTGGTTATAACTCGTCTCACATTTACGAATCTTCAACCTGCGGAATCGAAAGTTATCGTCTGAAATTTTGCTGGGAATGTTGGAAAAACGCCGAGGATCTCGAATACTGCGCTTTTTCGAACTCCTCCTCAAATCTTTTTGGGTGCGTGGGTCTTCGTAAAAAGCAGTACTGTATTTTGAACAAACAGTACACCAAGGAATCTTTTGACAAGCTCAAAGCAAAAATAATCGAACAGATGAGCGAAGTCCCGTATACCGATAGACAAAAGAGAGTTTATAAATACGGCGAATTTTTCCCTCCGGAATTTTCTCCTTTCGGCTATAACGAGCTTATGCTGCAGGACTATTTTCCGCTTACTGAAGAAAAAGCCCGGGCTCAGGGTTATGGCTGGCGTGAGACGGAAAAACGAGAATACCAAATTACTAAATCCTCGCGCGAACTCCCGGACCGCATTCAGGACGCGGATGACTCGGTTCTTAAGGAAATTCTTGGGTGCGCTTCCTGCGAAGGGGTTTATCGGATTATACCGATGGAGTTAAAATTTTTACAAAAAATTGGAATCCCTTTGCCGAGACTCTGTCTGGAATGCCGCTTTCAGAGACGTTTCTCGCTGATAAACAGGCCTAAGTTTTGGAAAAGAAAGTGTCAGTGCGCCGGAGAGTCCGACGATCAAAAAATTTATAAAAACGTCGCCAGCCACCCCCCGCATCCTAAAAATCAGCACTGCCCCAACGAGTTCGAGACTTCCTACGCCCCCGACCGCCCGGAAATAGTTTATTGTGAACAGTGTTACCAAGCCGAAGTCGTGTGAGTATGCTTAAATTTTTCTCCAAAAAAGAGTATCAGAAAATTGCAGACTTATATGGGCTCGGCAGGATAAGTGGCATCAGGTATTTTCGCCAAGGGTATCAGACGCCAAAGGTTGCGATTACGACCCCAAAAGGCAAATTTATTGTCGCAAAGCATAATTTATCCAACAAAAGAGTTGTTATCGCGGATATGAAAATCGTGCCGCGGATCGCGTTATTGCACGAGATAGAACTTCTTAACCATCTTAAAAAATTACCCGTTCCGCATTACGTTCTGTCAAAACGCGGCAAATATCTTGAGAATTTCAAAGGGTATGCGGTAAGTATCTACCGGTTTTTGCCCGGGCGCCAGCCCAAAAAAATCACGCCCAGAATGGCTTACCAGCTCGGCAATTTTGTGGGCGAGTTTCACAGGCTCGGCGCAAAGTTTAAAAAAATAATGCGAAGGCGGAGGCGCTTTTATGATTTGAATCCCAAAGTGACTGCATTAATGTACCGTACCGTAAGAAAACAAACCCATCCTCAATTGAAAGCGGTTGTTGAAGAAGTGAAAAGGGGCGTAGAGAATAACCGTTTGTCTAAAAATCTTCCTCGTGGCCCAATCCACGTAGATATCAAGCCCGATAACGAACTTTTCATCGGAGAAGAGTTGACCGGAGTGATTGATTTCGGCAACACTTACGTTGACCCTTTTATATTTGATGTGGGGAAAACAATCGTGTGGAACTGCGTAAAAAGGGAGTTTCTGGATAGAACATTAATCAGGAAATTTCTTGATGGGTATTCCAATAAAAGAAAGCTTTCTAAGGAAGAAAGGAGTTATTTGAAGCAATCAGTTCTCTTTGCGATTTACAGC
>CAYPFS010000002.1:3529-6331 GCA_964410175.1 uncultured Candidatus Saccharibacteria bacterium | reverse complement strand
ATTTACAGCCAGGTTTGGGTTGATTTGCATCATGTGCCGATCAGATATGTCCCGGAAAGCTATGCGCTTTTTCTCGTTAAAGAATTCTTGCCGATCGCCCGGCGCCTTGAAAAACAAGAATCATTATGAATCCTGAGACCAAAACCTGCCAAAACTGTAAAAAAGAGTTCGTCATCGAACCCGGAGACTTCGAATTCTACGAAAAAATCAAGGTGCCTCCGCCCATGAGGTGTCCAAGCTGCAGATTTCAGCGGAGAATGACTTTTAGGTCCGGCCGCAGATTATACAAGCGCGAGGTTGAGGCTTCTCGTGAAAAACTTTTTTCGCCTTTTCCGCCCGACATTCCATTTAAAGTTATGGATGAAAAATACTGGTGGTCAGATGTCTGGGACCCGATGGAATACGGTCGGGATTATGATTTCTCGCGGCCCTTTTTCGAACAGTTTCGCGAACTGCAGCTTGCAGTACCGATGCCCCATCGCCGAGTGCTCAATGGGATAAACAGCGACTACTCAGAAAATGCGGTAGATATCAAAAATTGCTATCTTTGTTTTAACGCGGGTTTTACCGAGAACTCTCTTTACAGCGAGTCCATCAACGGATGTAGGGAATGCGTGGATACCCTGAAGGTGGAAAATTGCGAATTGTCATACGAACTGTTCAACTGCTCAAGGTGCTCCAACACGTTATTTTCCAGTCACTGCGAGGGGTGCCTGGATGTGGTCTTTTCGGTGGATCTCGTCGGGTGTCAATACTGCTTTGGTTGTGTAAATCTTCGCAACAAAAAGTATTATATTTTCAACAAACCATACAGTCGGGAAGAGTACTTTAATAAGATCAAAGACTACGACCTCGGTTCTTATAAAACCGTTCAGGAGTTGTTAAATAAAATCGCCAAGTTGTCTTTAAACTTGCCGGTCAGGTTTCTCCGGGGCTTGCACAATGTAAACGTGAGCGGTGATTATCTTTATCGCTGTAAAGACACAAATGAATCCTTCCACTGCGCCGATTTAGAACGCTGTTCGTATTGTCAACTTATTCTTTTTGCCAAAAGCTCGGATTGCTTTGACATTTCTGTAGCCGGAGGGCAGTTATGTTACGAATTGCAGGAAGCCGGTGGATATGGAGTTAAGTTTTCTTGGGTGTGCATTCCAAGCTATACCCTTAAACTTGCCGGTTTCTTGTCCCTTCAATACTGTATGTATTGTTTTGGCGGCTCTACCTCTAATCTTTTCGGCTGCGTCGGGGTGCGCAACAAGCAGTATTGCATTTTAAATAAACAATACGCGAGGGAGGAATACGAGGCGTTGGTCCCCAAGATTATCCAACACATGAACGAGAAGCCTTTTTTTGATAAAAAGGGTAGAGAGTACCGCTACGGTGAGTTTTTCCCGCCGGAGTTTTCACCCTTGCCTTACAACGAAACCTGGGCTCAAGATTATTTTCCCCTCACTAAAGAAAGCGCGGAAGAATACGGTTTTTGGTGGAGGGAAGAGGAAAGCGAGCCGTTATATAAGGCTACCAAAAGCGCGGGCGAGCTACCGGACAACATAAAAGATGCGGACGATTCCATTTTAAAAGAGATTATTGGTTGCGCTAACGGACCTCACGTATTTAAAATTATACCTGACGAGTTGAAGTTTTACCGCAGAATGAATTTGCCTTTACCGAGACTCTGTTTTAACTGTCGTCATCTTGAACGAGCCAAAAAGAGAAATCCTTTGAGGCTTTGGTCCCGACAATGCATGTGCGATTACCAAGTTTATAAAAATACGGCATCCCATGAACATCACAAAGAAGGCCGATGTCCTAACAAGTTTGAGACTAGTTATGCTCCAGAGCGGCAAGAGACCGTGTATTGCGAGCAATGCTACCAGAGTGAGATCGTATAGTATTCTCTTATTCGCACGAATAAGAGAATAAGAAAATGGCAGATTATGCAATTGAGGAAAAGCAAAAAAGTTATGGTTTTTGGCGTTTTTGATGGATTGCACCCGGGACATCGGGATTTTTTACGCCAAGCCGGGCGCTTTGGAAAAAAACCTACCGTGGTGGTTGCGCGGGATTCGGCGGTTTGCAAGTTGAAAAATAAAAGGCCGCATTGGGGTGAACGCATACGGCTTCGGGCAGTGCGTAAGATAAAGGGAGTGGGTCGCGCGGTGCTGGGCGACGAGACTCAAAGCTCTTACTCTGTAATTAAGAAATTTAAGCCGGATATAATTTGTCTTGGGTATGACCAAAAAAGACTGGAGAAGGATTTGAGAAGCAAGATGCGCCGCCGTTTAATTCCTGCCATCCGCACGGTCCGACTAAAAGCCTTTAAACCAAGAAGGTTCAAAACCTCGATTTTAAATAGAAGCAGAAAGTGATACACTTGGGAATATGCCCAGTAATACAACCCCGACTGGGCCCGAAGGCCCACAAAGTAGGAGTTATTTACAGGGTATCGAACCAAGAAGCAGTTAGTTACCTTAACCCAACTCCGAGTACAGGTCCCGCTTAAAGCGGGACAGTCGGGGTTGATATGCTGGGTATGCCAAAAGAGGGTAGAATCCATATTTCAAAATACGCCCCGCCGCCGCCCGAGCTGCCGGTTTACCAGCAAGTTGATCCGCGGGAGGTTTCTTTTATTGGCCGAACCAATTACGAGGCGCCGCTTGAAGCCAAAAAATATATTTTTGGGGTAAAGCGCGGCGACCGAAGGCGTCATGTCTATATTGTGGGTAAATCCGGCGTGGGGAAATCGAAACTGCTTGAACTTTTCCTGCGTCAAGACATTGCCTACGGCCACGGACTTTGTTT
>CAYPFS010000002.1:0-3519 GCA_964410175.1 uncultured Candidatus Saccharibacteria bacterium | reverse complement strand
CGTCATTGAGGCGATTTTGGATTTCATTCCCGAAGAGCGGATTGAAGATGTGGTTCTGATAGATCCGGCAGACGCCGAATGGCCTGTTTCTTTCAATCCATTGCAAAAAGTTCCTCTGGAGATGAAGCATCAAATGGCGCAGGGGCTGATTGAGGTTATGGAGAAGCAGTTCGGCGCCAACTGGACCCCGCGGCTTGAACACGTGTTCCGCTTTACTACTCTGGCGCTTCTTGATTACCCGGAGGCGACCATGCGCGGTATGATTTCGATGCTTACCGACCGGCCGTATAGGCAGAAAGTAATTGAGTACATTACGGACGACATGGTTAAGCGATTCTTTGCGGTTGAATTTGCGGACTGGTCCGAGAAATTTGATACGGATGCCATTATTCCGCTCGTAAATAAATTGGGACAGTTTCTTTCGATGCCCGCTTTAAGAAATATTTTTGCCCAGAAAGAGAATAAAATTGATTTTGAGAAAATTATGAATAGCCGCAAGATTCTTCTCATCAATCTTGCAAAGGGGAAACTCGGCGAGGAAAATTCGAGTTTCTTCGGCTCCATGTTTATAACCAAAATCAAGCAAGCTGGCATGGCGCGGGCTGAGTTACCTGAAGATAAACGGATAGATTTTTATCTTTATGCTGATGAGTTTCAGAATTTGGTTACGGACTCTTTTGTGAATCTTTTTTCCGAGGCAAGAAAATACGGTCTAAATCTTACGGTTGCGCATCAGTACACCGCCCAGCTTCTTCCGGAGGTGCTTGCGACCGTCCTGGGAAATACGGCCACTATAATTGTTTTCCGAGTAGGCGGGGAGGATGCTTCCAAACTGGAAGCCGACATGGCTCCCACCATCAAGGCTAAAGATATGATTAATCTTGGCATGCAGGAATTTTACATAAAAGAAACCATTGACGGCGAAACTTATGACCCCTTTTCCGCCGAAACCTTGAAAGTTCTTCCGGCAGACCACCCTTCCTATAAAAAACGCATAGTAGAGATGTCGCGCCGAAAGTATTCCATGCATGTGGATGAAGTAAAACGTCTGTTAAAGGAGGAAGAGGAGGCGATTATTTTTAGAAAAGACTCTGCCCAAGCGACTCGAGAAGCGCATGCCGCGCCCAAAGAAGAGGCAAGGACCGAAGCAGGAAGGGGGGCGCCCCCGGAACCGTTGATATGATCCCGTTAGAGATGTAGCCGCTTCTTTATTACCAGCCTAATCATGAAAATTGTTTACAGAATTCAGTAATTATTATTATCGCGTCCTAAATCTCTAACGGGATGACCAAACACATCTGGTTTTTTCTTTCCAGCTACGGTATATTTTTGCTCTGCTTTCCTGGGGACAGGAAATTCTGACTCAGGGATTTTTTTGGAAGGGGGCGCTCGCCGTCTTCCTCGGCTTTATCTTATATCGTTTGGTGGTAAATAAAGTTTGAAGCGCGCGCCTAAAAATTATATAATTGAATCGTATGGCGGTTAAAAAGCAGCAGACAATATTTATCGGCAAAACAAATTTTCGCGGGTCCGAAAAGATATTCGGAATTAAAGCCAACGATCGCAGACAACACGTTTACGTGGTCGGAAAAACCGGAACCGGTAAAACCGCGCTCCTGCAAAATATGGCTCAGCAGGATATACGAGCCGGGCGCGGGATTGGGATAATTGACCCGCACGGCGAATTTATTGAACAGTACATCCTGCCTCAAATCCCGCCGGAGAGAATTAAAGACGTGGTTTACTTTAACCCGGTGGATGCCGAGTACCCCATTGGTTTTAACGTGCTTGAGGTTCCGGATCCTAAGTTTAAACACCTGGTGGTTTCGGACCTCTTGGGAATTTTTACCAAAATTTGGGCGAATGTCTGGTCGGCCCGCATGGAATACATACTGCAGAACTGTATTTTGGCGCTTCTGGATACTCCCGGCACCACGCTTCTTGGTATACCCAGGATCCTAGTTGATAAGGACTACCGCCAAAAAATCGTGGCAAACGTAAAAGACCCGGTGGTTAAATCCTTTTGGGTGCACGAGTACGAACAGTGGCGGGACCAGTTTCGTAACGAGGCCATCGTTCCGATTCAAAATAAAGTGAACCAGTTTCTTAACACCCCCTTTATCCGCAATATTGTGGGCCAATCGAAGTCCACCCTGAATATTCCGGAAATAATGAATCAAGGGAAAATTCTCTTGGTTAACGTTTCGAAGGGCAGAATCGGCGAGGACAACTCGGCGCTGCTTGGCGCAATGATAATTACCAAAGTGCAGCTTGCGGCGATGGAAAGGGTACGGATTCCGGAGGAAGATCGCCGCGATTTTTATCTTTACGTGGACGAGTTTCAAAACTTTGCCACGGATTCTTTTGCTTCCATATTATCCGAGGCGCGTAAGTATAGGCTAAACATAATTATTGCGCATCAGTACGTAGGGCAATTGGTTACGGACGTTTCCACCAAGGTGCGCGATGCGGTATTTGGGAACGTGGGTACTATGCTGGTATTTCGGGTAGGGGCCGCGGATGCGGAGTTTTTGGAACAAGAGTTCGGGCCGGAATTTACGCCGCAAGACTTGGTTAACCTGCCTAACTACAATATATACCTAAAACTTATGGTGGACGGAGTGACCTCGCGTCCTTTCTCGGCAACTACCCTGCCGCCTGTCAAATTTGAACGAGACCTCAGCATTAAAGAGAAAGCTATTAAGCTCTCGCGCCAAAACTATACCAAGCCTCAAAAAGTGGTGGAAGAGGAAATCGCGCGCTGGAGCGGGTTAGGGGGAGAAATTCAGGCCGCGGGAGAAGAAGAAGGCAAAGTGCATGAGACTACCTGTTGGAATTGCGGCAAAAAAGCAGAAGTTCCTTTCAAGCCGGATGGCAAGCGGCCGGTCTACTGCCTGTCTTGTCTTAGACAGATTGAGGAGGGGAAGCTGATTCCTTTACCCGAGCGGATGCCTCAAGTCGGAAAAGCGCGTTTTGGTCAGACCTTGGGTAATTTGGGAATCGAATTTGCGGGCTCCGGCATGGCAAAAGGCGAGCCGCCGCCGAGGCGCGAAGAAACTCGAGAATCAGTAAAAGACAAAAACCAACGGGGTTTTGAAGCAAGATGCGCAGTAGAACCGCGTCGGCCAAGAGCGCCCCTGCCGAGTCAGACTCGGCCTCTGCCAAGTCAGACCCGACCCCTGTACGGAATGCGCTCTCACCCTGTCGGAAGAGTTTCTCCGGGGACAAAACCGATTTCGCTCTCGGCGTTAAAACAGTCAGAAACGCCTAAAGAAAAGACTAGAGAGACCCCGCGACAGAGAGATGAGGAGGGTCTACGACGGGTGCTCAAAGAAGCGTTGAAGCCTGTCCCGTACCGTGACGAAGTCTCTGGTGCGGGGCCCGCCGTCGAGCCAAAGAAAAAAGATGAAAAGGTGATTCAGCCGGGGGAAACGGTTAAATTTTAAGGGCTTTGTCCAAAATCTGGGGTGCGAATTGCACTCCAGATTTTGGTTACCAACCTTAACCCCGCACTAATTT
>CAYPFS010000001.1:21135-26927 GCA_964410175.1 uncultured Candidatus Saccharibacteria bacterium | reverse complement strand
TATGAGCGAGACTCAATGTCGAGCGAAATAAATTTAGCTACAACATTGAGCACCCCCTCCTTTTGCGCGCTTGCGCGAAAAGGAGGGGGTAAAGGTTTTCTAACTAAATTTTGTTCGTCCTGCGGACTCCAAAATTTAGAGAAAGCCCTTTATTTCTCTTAAAATCTCAAACGGTACCGGCTCTCTCTCCGGCGCCCTGCTCGGATACCGCCAAGCGGTGATTACTTTCACTTTTGACTTAACTAATATGTACATGGCCCATATCTCCGAATACCTCTTCCCGCCGGCCGGAGACATCACCGCAATAGCGCGGGGTATAATTCCCTCTTCAATTCGCGCCGGATGTCTGATTATTCTCTTGATCCGCGATTCGGTCAGACGGTAGAAGCGCATTTTATCCCGGGAATGATGTGTCCAGACATATTTTTCTTCACGGGGCATACCCAGTATATCAACCCCGACTGATCCTGCTTTCAACGGGATCTTAATCTCATGTTATTCGATGAAGATACCAGCCACATCTTAGCTGGAAGCTCAACTAGATATTCATCTGGTTGGGCATAGCCCAGTCGGGGTTGTATTACTGGGCATACTCTCTCAAGGTAGCAGTCTCGATACAAAACCGCAAGCCCGCCGGAGATCTCGCCAGGCGGGCTTGTCTGTATATAGTACGCGCACCATAAACCTCGTGAGTCGTGCCGCGTGTATCGTATCTCGTGTTATGTGTAACGTAATCTACTGGGCCAGCTCTTTTTCAATATCCCCAAGTTCAGCATCAAGCCCCTCAAGATCAACTGCCCCGAGCTCCTGTTCTACTGCCGTTAATTCGTCAGCCGCAGGAAAAAGCGATCCCGCCGGCTCCTCCACGGTTGCAGGAGTCGAATACAAATATAAGAAAAACAATACCCCAAGAACCAAAATCCCGAGAACCACCCAAAGCCACATTTTAGATCCGCTAGTCATGTTACTGGCTTGGCGTTGACGCAGGTGCCGGAGCCGCAGGCGTTTCTTGCGGCTTCTCTCCTCCGCCAAGACCTTTAAGAGAAGTTACGACCTCCACTAAAGCGCGGTGGGCTGCTTTAACTTTTTCCTTTACCCCGGCCACCACTTCGCGCACCTTTTTAAATGCGGCTTTGAAATCCGGATTTTTGGTTGCCTCATTGTACTTTGCCTTGGCATCGCCAAGCGCGCGCTCCGCATCCGCTATTTTCTCACGAGCGGTAAGAAGTTTCGAACGTACGTCAACAACGTCTCGGCCGTTCTCAAACTCCTCTTTAAGCGCGCTGCTGCGCTCCTTAAACTCCTGTTTTAGAGTATCGCGCCGCTCACGCACTTCCTGTTTCAGGGCGTCGCGTTTTTGCCCAATAGCTTCGCGCGTCTCCGCCCGTCTCTCTTGCACTCCCTCATGGAAAGCCGCAAAGGCTGCAAAAGGCACAAACTGAAAAGCGAGCGAGGAGCTTACGATAAAAGATATGGCTTTACGCATAAATAAAAATAATATCTACCTTGTATACCTTGTTATTGTCATTTTTATTTTCGACCTCCTTGGTGTATAAACCTATTTTATAACAGCGGCCCGGGGTGTCAACCTCGCACCTTTTCTGCGCCGCAGCGCACCAATCACTTCGTGAACATACCGCATTCCGAGGTTGACTCTATATAGAATAGAGTAGGTACCGACTCATTATTTATGATACCGTGGTGCTTGCGAAGTGGTATAGTGCAGAAAAGGCGCGGCGTCAAATTTTCACCACCTCTTCCCAAGGGAAACCGCTTCTGCCAAAGTGGCCGTAGGCAGCGGTTTTTAAATAAATCGGGCGGCGGAGCCCCAGACGTTCAATAATCGCCTGCGGACGGAAATCAAACCTTTCCTTTACCAAAGCGCTCAAATCCTTTCCTCCTTCGGTTTCCGCATGTACCATCAAAGGCTCTGCCCTGCCAATCGCGTAAGCCACTGAAACCAAACACTCCCGAGCCCAGCCGCTGGCTACGACATTCTTTGCGGCAAAACGCGCCATATAGGCAGCCGAACGATCAACTTTAGTGGGGTCTTTGCCCGAAAAACATCCGCCGCCGTGAGGAATAAGGCCTCCGTAAGTATCCACCATTATTTTTCTGCCGGTAAGTCCGGTGTCTGACGCAAAACCTCCGATGACGAATTTACCGGTGGGGTTTATTAAAATTTCTACTCGGGAAAGGTCACCGACAACCGGACCGATTAGTTTTCGCGTAAGTATTTCTTTTATTTCCGGTTGAGTGATTTTTTCGTCATGCTGGCAGGAAACAAGCACGGTTTTAGTCCTGCCGCTTTGAATCGTAACCTGCGCTTTACCATCGGGACCCAACCACTTGCACTCCGGATCGTCTCTCCGCAGTCGCTCAAGACCCGATGTTAGCTTATGGGCCATCACCACTGCGCGGGGCAAAAATTCCGGAGTCTCGTCCGCAGCGAAACCCGCCATCCAGCCTTGATCTCCTGCGCCCCCGCTGTCCACTCCCTGCGCGATATCGAGCGATTGTCTCGCGATGTTGGTAATAACGTTAAGTTCATCCGCATAGCCGATGTCGCGATAAAGACGAAGGGCGATTCCTGACGCATCGACTTCTCCTTTTGAAGTCACCTCCCCCCCGATTACCAGAAGTCCGTGCGAACCAAAAGTCTCCACAGCCACCCGCGAATACGGGTCTTTTGCCAAATAAGCATCCAGAATGGCATCCGAAATTTGATCGCAGATTTTATCCGGATGGCCGGAGGTTACGCTCTCAACTGTATAGGTGTTTCGCATGAATTAAACATGAATTAAGGGAAGCAACCCCGCACTTATTTTGCAATCCAACTCTGTCGCAGCCCGCTTCGCCCGTTAGGGATGCGGCTATCCGCCGCACGCGGGCTGCGAGTGTCCACTCCTACCTTTTCGAAATGGATGATTGTACAGATTTGATAGGCAAAATAAGTGCGGGGTTATTTTTTGTTACCAAAATTTGTTCACCTTCGGCTCCAAATTTTGGACAAATAAATAAAATCCTCTCCCCGCGGGGAGAGGCGACTAAAATTTATCGCTCCCCAAAAGGGTGGTTGGCACCTTCTTCGGTTCCTACTCGGGTATACCCCGAGCTTTCCGAAGGGTTGCCGGCGGATCATAGAGCCAGTCTCTCCCCGCACTCTTGATAAATTTTATTCCTTTGCAAGTATAACTCCTGTATTGATTAACCGGTCACTAAAACAGACTGTATGCCCAGGGTTGAGGAATGGAAAGCGCCATCAAAGCCGCTCCGGTGAGCGCAAGATTCCTCATAAAATGAATCTTGTCCATCAACCTCATCTGCGGATCTGTAGCGGTCCAGAAATTATGTACCTTAAAAGCGGCGACGAGGAGGAAAATAATCAAAAAAGCCGCCGACAGTCCGATGTAAACGCCAAGCAGCATTCCGAGCCCTCCCAGAAAAATCATGAGGCCGGTTATAAAAACCGCGGCGCCTGAAGCCGGAACCCCTTTTGATTGGGCGTATCCTTTCAACATACCGGCGCTCCTGAAGTGATTGATGCCGTTTAAGATAAAGTATCCCCCGAAAAGAAGCCGTCCGAGTAAAAATAAAATTTCCATAAAGTAATCACTAGTTATTGTATTCTCGACCTTTACTCTTTCTGCAATAATGCATTGATAAGCTCCCTGGTTTTCGGCCCCACCGTGCCTACCGCGGCCAAACCATTCGCTTTCTGGAAATTTTCCACCGCTTTTTTGGTAACTTTTCCAAAATGTCCGGTTACCGGGCCGTCGTTGGGGATTCCCCAACCGTTCTTTTGCAGAAACTCCTGCAGCCGCACCACCTCTTTTCCCTTCATACCAAGACGCAGATTTTTAGTCAAAAAAGAACCCTTATTTGATTCGCTGTTACTCTTCTGGGGGGACGACGCCGGAGGCGGAGAAACGGCTATCTCCGCCGGTTTCACCCCTATCGAGAGGTCGCGAATCAAAGCGGCCTCAATCACTCCCCCCAACTCCCTATAACTTCCCTTAATTTCTAAAACGTGTCCCGGAACGATCTCGGCAAGAGTAACCGCTCCGCCGGAGGCAGATTCCAATTTGGTGTATTGATCAGAAAAAACCTGCCACTTACTTCCCGCAACTTTTATGGCATACATGTTCAGGGCATTGCGGCTCTCCACCTCTACGCCTTTAATATGAACCCTTTGCTTGGGGTAAATAAAAATCTCCTGAATCGGGTCTTCGGCCAACACCGGCAACGCCATACTAAAAGCCGTTAGCAATACAGTTATAAATCGCGACATAGATACAATCCTAACGATGAAAGATAAAAAGTCAACCCCGCCCCTTTTCTGCACTATACCACTTCGCAAGCACAAGAAATTTGACATTAGAAAGTTGGTATGCAATAATGAGACCGCTAGTAATGTTCTCGAGAACGGGAGGAAAAAATGATTTTTATGAGAGCGCTAGCGGTTCTTTTAATCTCTATTTTGGAAGTTACGTGTGGCGGCCACCTACAAGAATCATCGGACATTCCGTATGTAGAAAGGACTTACCAGCTAAAAGAGACGTCCATTATTTCCGGTGACGGTGCTATTCTTATCAGATTGGCAAATGGAAATGGTTTTTGGGCTCATATCAAAAAATTTAAGTCTACCGGCGTTAATTCAGATTTGAGTGGTACTCATATTTGGGTTCGCGGACAGAGAAGAATGCTCGATCTCGATGAAGTTGACTTGACTCGAGTCTATGAAGTCCAAATATTAGTCAGGACAGATGAGCAAAGGGAAAAGTGGGATGATTTTCTGGAACAACAGAGGGATATTTTTTACGGACCAAACGATGTCTTTCCCCCTGAATCCGGTCGCTAAAAAATGACACGCCAATCGCTCCACAATTCCAATTAGGGAGTTGCGGAGCTTTCTTATTTGTAATCAGCAAGTCCTTTCTTTACTTACAGTGCCTTATACAAATTGTTGATGTTCTTCGTTCCTCCAGACAAACTATCACTAGCTCTTATAATCAAGGGGGTCGTCCCCATGAAACTACCAGATCAGGCCGTAACGCTGAGAGAATTCCAAGCGCTGATTGACTCATTTATTTCCACCGAATGCCAGAGAGACAGCGGCCGTCTAATTCACAGGGGTTGCGGTGGCGCAATCCGAGTCGGATTCGCAAATCTTTTCTATCAGAGCGAGGACGGTTCGCTGGATCCCGGACACGATGGATTCGGCATCGGTCCCAGGAGAGTTCCTTACTGCGAAAACTGCGATCCGCCCGATGGGTTCGAATACACTTATGCCCGTCGTGTGCCGATTAAACGGGATCCTTCATAAAAACCGGGGCCGCGTCAGACGCGGCGAACCCAAGTCAGACTTGACTCGTCAAGTCAAGCTTGATGAGTCAGCCATAATTTTTCGTACCGAGCTCCTTAGCGGAGCTCCTTTTTTTTCTAACTGGCGCACCGAGCTCACTCAGCGCAAGGAAGGGTGCGGTACACCTCATTACCAACAAAGCGACCAAAAAGCTGATAACGAACGATGCAAAAAGATACATGCTGTACTTAAATGCAATCCCTCCAAAAAAGAAGAAAATAAACCCGCTGAAGAGAATGACGACGGCCGGAGCCGCCGCAGGATATATTTCCAAAAAATCAACCACCCGATTGAGATGTTCGGCAGAAAAAATAGGCAAGGCAAAAACAACCGTAATTACTGCTGAGGGCACAAACCAAAGTAAATTCTTTTTTGAGTTAATCATGGATTGGGACTTAGTTTACTGATCGTGTCCGCAAAGTTTATA
>CAYPFS010000001.1:10318-21125 GCA_964410175.1 uncultured Candidatus Saccharibacteria bacterium | reverse complement strand
ACGCTTCTTATATTTCCTAGCGAGCCCACGCGAAAATTTATTTTCGTGATGGGCGAGCGACGGAAATTCAAGAAATGCCGTGACACCTCTTATATTTCCTACCCGATTTGCAGGGGCAGGGGTCATTACGTCCAATTCCCAATCCTTTAATAGCTTTAGAGTTTTGGGGAGTCGCACTCCTGATTCCTAATTCCTGATTCCTGATTCCGCCGACTTCGGGTTTCCTCCCTTCCGCTTGGCGTGAAGTTTCCGCTACCGGAGCTCCTTCGATTTTAAATATCGTACTTACGATTTGCGAGCGGATGGCATTCTGCAACTCACGGAAAAGACGCACGCCCTCATTTTTATATTCCACCAAAGGATCGCGCTGGCCGTAGGCGCGAAGCCTGACCGAATCGCGCAAATGTTCCATCTGATCCAAGTGGTCCATCCAGAGCATATCAATGGAACGGAGAAGCACCGCGCGTTCTATATTTCGCATACCCTCGGGACCGATTGTCTTTTCACGTTCATCATAAAGTTCGCGCAGAACATTGAGGAGGTAATCAATGATTTCTCGAAGTAGGACTTCTTTGCCGCCGAAGTCCGACTTCGAAACAATTTCCTGCAGTTTTTTATGCACTTCGTCAGGAACTCCTGCCATCGCTTTTACTGTCTCAAAAACCTCCTCAAGGTTCCACTCCGATTGGTCTCCCTGCGTATGAAATTCTACGAGCTTGGTGATTTCTTCTTGGAGCATTTCAAAAATTCGTTCCTTGGGAGTAACGCTTGCGAAAAGTACGCTTTTTCGCAAGCGGTATATCGCGTCCCGCTGTTTATTCAAAACATCGTCATACTCCAAAACGTGCTTGCGGCTGTCAAAGTGGAATCCTTCGATTTTCGACTGTGCGGCTTCAATCGCCCGCGAGACCATTTTATTTTCAATCGGCTGATCTTCGGGAATGCCCAAAGTTTCCATCATTCGTTTTATTTTCTCCGAGGCAAAAATCCGCATAAGATCGTCCTCCAAAGAAACAAAGAATTGAGAACATCCCGGATCGCCTTGGCGTCCGGCGCGGCCTCTTAGCTGATTATCGATCCTGCGCGCTTCATGCCGCTCGGTACCAATTACATAAAGGCCCCCAAGAGCGCGGACTTCATCCTTCACGCCGAAGTCGGACTTCCCGCGAGAAGTCCGACTTCCTTCGTCTGTACCGCCCAAAATGATATCCACTCCGCGGCCAGCCATATTGGTTGCAATGGTCACTGCGCCGGCTCTTCCGGCCTGCGCAATAATCAAGGCTTCGCGCTCATGGTTTTTGGCATTCAAAACCTCATGTTTAATCCCCTCTACCGAGAGCATTTTAGCGAGCTTCTCATTTTTTTCGATGGAAGCCGTGCCGACCAAAACCGGCTGTCCCCTTTGGTGCCTTTCTTTTATTTCGCGCACCACTGCCTGAAATTTCCCGCGCTCGGTGCGAAAAACCAAGTCCGGTTTATCTTCACGGATCATGGGACGATGCGTAGGAACGGTGATAACGTCGAGATTATAAACCTTGTGGAATTCCTCGGCGGAGGTCTGCGCGGTTCCGGTCATACCGGCAAGTTTTTTGTACATTCGGAAGTAATTCTGGAAAGTGACGGTGGCAAGCGTCCGAGACTCCTGTTGAATCTGTACGCCTTCTTTGGCCTCAATCGCCTGATGCAAACCCTCGGACCAGCGGCGTCCGGGCATGAGACGCCCGGTAAATTCATCCACAATTATGACCTGCCCGTCGCGCACCACGTAATCTTTATCGCGCTGGAAAAGGGCTTTGGCGCGGAGAGCCGACTCAAGATAACGTACAAAGCGCATACCCCGCTCTTCATAAATATTGCTCATACCGAGCATCTTCTCGACTTTGTCAATTCCCTGCTCGGTGATGGATACAGCTTTTAACTTTTCATCCACGTTATAATCCGAGTTTTCCTGCAAGTGCGGCGTGATCTTTGAAAAAACTTTATAAAGATCCGCCGATTCCGCATCCGGCGCCGAGATAATAAGCGGGGTTCGCGCCTCATCAATTAAAATAGAATCCACTTCGTCAACTATGGCGTAATGGAAGTCTCTTTGCCGCAACTGGCCTTGCGAGTACTCAAGGTTATCTCGAAGGTAATCAAAGCCGAATTCGTTATTGGTGCCGTAAGTTATATCCGCCGCGTAAGCCTCGCGGCGGCTTACGGGCCGGAAATGATTCAAACGATCATCCGGACTGGGGTTCGAATCTTGATATTCCGGATCGTAGACACCCGACCATTCGTGAGCGATTACTCCGACTTTTACGCCTAGCGCATGATAAATAACCCCCATCCAACCTGCGCCCACGCGCGAAAGATAGTCGTTGGGAGTAACTAAATGCGCTCCATATCCTGCAAGAGAGTTTAAATAAAGAGGAAGCGTGGCAACGAGCGTTTTTCCCTCACCGGTCTTCATTTCCGCAATTTTTCCCTGATGCAGAACCATCCCTCCGATTAACTGCACGTCAAATTGGCGCTGTTTGAGCGTGCGCTTGGCCGCCTCGCGAACAGCGGCAAAAACTTCGGGGAGAATATCGTCGAGAGTCTCTCCTCCCAGTCGCGACCTAAACTTCTGCGTCAGATCCCTTAATTCCGCGTCCGAAAGTTTCTCAAATTCCGGTTCCAGTTTATTTATTTCCTCAACGACGGGCTTGAGAGAATTAATGTACCTTTCGTTCGCATCCCCAAAGATTTTAGAAAGTAATGACATAAGAACCCGAACATTATAACATTCACTCGTTAATTTGACAAATCAAAATCTGGTGTGTTCTAATAGCCCTGCAAAAGGAGACTTGCATGGCCAAAAGGCAACGTGACGATTTGGCTTCATTTCTTTTTGACGTCGCCCTGGTGCTGGTGCTGATTGCGCTGGTTTTGATTATTGGGTCGATCATCTTGCAGTACCTGACCAAAGAGAGAAAGGCGGCTACGTTTTGCGATACTACCCTGAGCTGCACCGTTCGACTCGGAAGCATCCTCAACCCCGTTTGGTACGAATACGACTCCGCAAATGGAGAGGAGCGCCTCCGCATGAACGGCGAGACTTATCGCATCAACCAGTATCGCGGCGATAACCCGGCAATCGAGTTCCTTATCATAAGAAAAGAGGGCCCCAAAGGACCTGAAATCGTCAACGACCTGTCGTCGGATGCCCGGAGATGGTACGGTCTCGGCAGGGAGGCCAAAAACGGAAAACTCCGAGAGCTGGCCGAGCCGGAAGGAGAATTACCGCCGTCAACTAAACGTTGACGGTATTATTATATTCCCTCGTCTCTCATGCGGCCTTTTCGATACATTCGAGCCGCGGAAGATAAATGGGATTCTTTTTTAGCGGCTAGGGCTCTACGTTTATAAAGAGCGTTGGCCCGTCCTTCAAAAGTCGTAATCCCCCGCTCCAGTTTTTCCTCCAGAAGATCTACGGCAGAGCGCATATCTTCGGAGTCGGACTTGGCGCGAATAATTTTCTTGCCTAAACTCAAATTGGCTTCGGCGTGATACACGCTGCCTTTTTTATGGTGCGCGGTCCTGCGGTAAAATTCCAAATCCAAAATCGGCAGCTCTCTCTCCAGAACCCCCCGCATACTCCTACGAATGGGTTTCAAAAGTTTCTGCTCAATATATGTCCTGAGAGCGGGAGTTATAGTAAAATTTTTTTGTCTAATCGCTACTCGCATAGGGCAAAAATCCAAAATTCAAAATCCAAATCTCAAAACAATTTATTAAATTAAAATTTTATAAATTATAAACTTGTTTTGGATTTTGTGCTTTGGATTTTGAATTTACAAACTTAGATGTAACCCCAGGTGTATAGCCTGTCGCTGTCTTCCGGCCATTTGGCGCCGATATCGGTACGGTAAAACATATTCTGAATCATGATATTTTGTACTCTGGAGTACGCTTGCCTCTGGGCCTCCATCACCGTTGTTCCGGATCCGGTAGCCACTAACGGATAGCCCGATACGCCCGCCAGGCGCCATACTCCATCTTCAATCTTCACATCATAAATATGAATGCCGTCTAAACTGCCGGGTTTCTTGAAAAGAATGGGCAGATCGCGATAAATGTCGGTCACTTCTTTATCGGACGGGCCCGCAAGATAGGGCGGAACCATTATGCTGACCCCTATCTGAAAACCGCGTTTGGTCTTTAGCTCAAACATTTCACCGCGGCTCAAGCGATACGTCCACTCCCCCACCGGCGTGGTAATTCCTTCAAGCTGCACGCTTATGGTCGGGTAACCGTATCTGGTGGTAAATTCCAGCGGATATATTCCCCGGCCGTTTACAATACAATTAATATCCACATATCCGACGTACCCCGACTCCCGAAGCGGATCAAGCATCTTTCCAAGGGTGGAACGGAAAAGCTCATTGGGACTTGACCAAAACATCAGCGTCCCGATCTCTCCGGTAAAAAGCCCCACGTCTCCCGGAAAAAGACGCTTGTGTTCAAAGTTGATGTTAATGGGTAAAATAAAATCTTTGCCGTTAAAAAAAGCCCCCACCGCGATTTCCACCCCCGAAACAAATTTCTGCAAAAGAAAGGTTGGGGCTTTTTTCCGAAATACGTCTTTATTCTGGCTCAAAAGCTCAAGTAAATCCCTGCCGTCTTCCTCCTCGCCCAAAAATAAAAGGTCTTTTCCCGAAGAGGGTACATAGCCGCTGGGCTTAAAAACGTAACGCGCGGGATTAGATTTAATAAAGGCGATGGCCTCGTCGTAGTTTGAAAAATTTGAGCTCGGGAGAATATTCACCCCGTATTTTTTAAGCTCCGACTGGCCAAACTCCCGATCAAGTTCCAATCGATCGGTATAGGATGCCCCGCCTATGACTAACTTGCCCTTTTTTCTTAGACGATCCGCAGTCTCTCCGAATCCAACGTCGTCAAAGATAATAACGTCCGCCCAGGGAACCCAATCTTCCCACCGCTCTACCTTCTCAACAAATCCGTTGTATACATCCTGATCGGTTTTGGACTTTATATACGACTTTACTTCATGTCCTTCTTTTTTCAAATGCCACGCTAAATCGCCGCTCAAACTCTCCATAGAGACAAACAGAAATTTGAGCGGAACTTTAAATCCGTTGCCGATACTAGGACTTGCGTGTGAATTTCCGTTGGGCATGAATCCCGTTAGTGGCAGGTCGCGGTCGCACGCGACCTGTAACCATATTTGTTTACGAATTTTTTTAGTTAATCACGTGTTTCGAGAGCCGCGACCGCGGTAACGGCGAGGGATGAATTCATTTTCGCGGGACGGAAACAAAATGTCAACCCCGCACCTTTAGTTGGCAGATAAAACTTTGCGCGCAGCGCGGCCAACAAAAGGTGCGGGGTCAATTGTAGATAAAGTTTCCTATGAGTTGCGGCTCTATTTCCAAATTAATTCCGAATTCTTTTTTTACTTTATTCCGGATATCTTCGGCAAAAAACATAATTTCTTGGGCGGCGGCACCGCCCAAATTTACTACGGCGAGGGAATGAAGGGGAGATATCCCGACCCGACCTCTTTTTATACCGCGGGGGAATCCTGCGCACTCTATCAAGCAGGCGGCCGAAATTTTAATACGCTCCCCCTCCCACTCCCAAAACCAGGGAGGACGGCAGCAATTTTTAAGCCGTTCGCATTCCTCAACTTTAGTTTTCAGATCGTTAAGAAATCCTCGTCCAAGGACGGGGTTGGTAAAAAAAGACCCTACGCTTGTCTCAAGTTCCGCACCCGTTACAACCATGCCCTTTTTTGAACGTATTTTTATGACCGCATGCCTTGCCTCCGCCAAACTAGGGGCTGGAACTCCGGCAAAATAATTTTTTAATTCGTGGTAAAAAATAGCCGGCGCAGCCCCCTTCTTAAGACGGAAAGTTACCGAAGTTATGAAATATTTTCCGGAATCTTTTTTAAATCTGCTGGTTCGGTATCCGAATTGGCAGCTCTCGTTATTAAAAACCTCCTCCCTGCCGGATGCCAAATCTATGGCCGCGACGGATTCTATGGTTTCGGAAACGCTCTGGCCGTAAGCGCCGATATTTTGCACCGGGGCGGCGCCTACCGTACCGGGAATTCCGGATAGACATTCTATTCCTGCGGCGTTTTTACTAATCGCAAACTCCACAAATTTATCCCAATCTTCTCCGCCGCCGACTTTAACCCGCAGATAATCGCGCGATTCTTCCGTATCAAAATCGGAAAATTTATTTCTTAAAACCAGGCCCGGAAATCCGGCGTCTGAAATTAGGATGTTCGACCCTCCGCCTAAAATAAAAGACGGAAGATTTTTACTCCGGGCAAATTGGATCGCCTCCCGCAACTCATCGAGATTTCCGACGTCGGCAAAAAATCGAGCCGGCCCCCCGACTTTAAAAGTGGTATAGGGGGCAAGTAAAACGTTTTCCTTTATCGTTATTGACATAAATCCAGTTTGTTGCAAAAATGGAGTAGAATACAACTGCTCACAAAGGATCCCGCACTAAATTTCGACAGTTTTGGTGGCACGAGAAGCAGGCACTCACAAAGGACAAAGTATTGGAGTTAAACCCTTCTCGTGCCTCTCAAGCTGATACCAGTCGAAATTTAGTGCGGGACAGGCGCCGTATTGAAGTTAAACCCCAGTATCCCTCTAAGAAATGTGTGGGTAAACCCTCGATACCCCCCCAGCTACAGACAGGTGGGAGAGGGCAAGAAAGATGACGCCGGTTTTTACGTTGTGTCCGAAGTTTTTAATCATGCCTTACACCCCCACTATACCCATTTTTATGTCAATTTAAAGCATAAAGCCCCTTCAAGGGGGCTTCATGCCGGACAAATATAGAGTTTCAGGAGTAACTCCTGAATGACACTCACACATATATTAGTAGCAAATCCCAAGGAATTTGTCAATAGCGGTTATCCACAGGGCTTTGTCCAAAATTTGGAGTGCGGAGCGCGAACAAATTTTGGTAACAAAACCTGTGCCCCGCACTAATTTGGGCAATGACTGCATTTAAGTACCGAGGGAGCCGACGCCCCAATTTCCTTATCGGGGCGGAGGCGACGCCGCGGAAACTACCCCGAATTAAGTTCGATTTGAAACGAAATTAGTGCGGGGCGCATTGCATTCAAAACATATTCGTTGTTATAAATTTTCTTCGCCATAGGAATGGCTGGCTCGAAAATTTAGACGAATAAATAAAATGGCCAACACCGAGTGTTGACCAAAAAATACTCTTCGTCGCCTTTACTCCGCATACTTTACTGACCAAATGAAATCAAGGGGCGTTATATAACTGATGGCGGCGATAAAGAAAAAGGTGCTCTACGTTATTACAAAGTCGGTTTGGGGCGGAGCCCAACGCTACGTATACGACCTCGCGACGAATCTTCCGAAAGAGGACTTTGAAGTGCTGGTGATTACGGGAGGCAGCGGGCCTCTGGTTGAGCGGCTAAACCGGGTTGGGATTCGTACCGAAACCCTACCGATACTTCAAGAACGTAGAAGAATTTTTGAAGTCATCTTTTCTTTTATGAACATTCGGGCGCTTCTCGCGCTCTTTAATATATATAGAAAAGAACGGCCGGACATAATTCACCTAAATAGTTCCAAGATCGGCGGCCTCGGCGCGCTTGCCGCGAATTTTTATAAATTATCGTGTTTCGTGTTACGTGAATCGTGTATCGTGAAGACGGTCTTCACCGTCCACGGCTGGCCGTTCAAAGAAGACCGATTTATACTTTCCAAAATTACCATTTGGTTTTTAAGCTGGCTTTCCTCTCTTTTTCAGGATAAAATCATTCTCATAAACACTGCGGACTACGAAACAGCAAGGCGTTTTGTTCCGGAACGTAAACTGGTTTTTATCCATAACGGCGTAGCCGAGATTGATTTTCTCGCACGTCGCGAAGCGCGCGCGTTTTTTGCAAAAAAAATCGAACGGCCCGCTGCTTCGGACACTATTCTTGTCGGGACCGTTGCCGAACTTACAAAAAACAAGGGGCTGGACTACCTCATAGAGTCGGCCTTGGACCTTCGGTCCAACTTCTTAATCCTAATCATAGGCGGCGGGGAAGATAAAAAGAGGCTAGAAGCGAGAATTAAAGATCGGGAATTAAGCGGAAAAGTTTTTCTCCTGGATTTCCTTCCTGACGCCGCTCGCTACTTCAAGGGTTTTGACGTTTTCGTTCTTCCCTCCCTCAAAGAAGGTCTGCCCTATACTGTAATGGAAGCCATGGCGGCCGGTCTCCCGATTGTAGCAACCAAAGTCGGCGGGATTCCGGACCTGATTGAAAACCACAAAAACGGATTTCTAGTCGCTCCCAAAAATCCCCAGACCCTTGTCGAAGCCCTGGAACGTTTAATTCTAGAACCCCGACTTGCTGAAAAATTCGGCGAGGAAAACATCCGTAAAATAAACACCCGCTTCCGACTCCAGGGTATGTTAGAAAAAACAGTCCAACTTTACCAACGCCTAACGCCTAGAGCCTAACGCCTAAAACCTAAAATGTGGCCTAGAACCAGATTTTCAAAAAAAACACTACTGCTCCTTGTCGGAGACGTTCTTCTGCTCTACGCGGCCCTCGCAAGCGTGCTTTATTTGCGTTATTACAAAATTTGGGATCCGCCCCTCATCGAAGGACACCTTATCCCCTTCAGTATCACGTTTGCCATCTGGATTCTCATCTTCGGCTCTTTTGGACTCTACGATTTGCGCTTTATGAAAAATTCGAAAAGATTTCTTTACCGGCTTATTCATGCTACGGCGGCCAATACCGTACTGGCTATAATCCTTTTCTATCTGCTTCCGATCTTTACCATCGAGCCGCGTAGAAACCTCTTACTGATTGCCGTCTTTACCGTAATCTACATATTTCTGTGGCGCTATCTTTTCAACCTTATTATCATCCGCGCCCCTTCATCCAAAGTATTATTTTTTGGCGTCACCCAAGACGCGGTGGATCTTGCCGACTTTCTCCTTAAAAATCCGCAGCTGGGACAGCAGCCGACGGCTTTTCTTAGTGCTAACGGCGAATTGGAAAAGAGCGTCCTCCCGCTACCCATCTTTACTTCGGCCGACAATCTTAAACATATCGTTTCGGACTTCGGCATAGACACCATTGTGGTACTACGGGAGATTAAAGAGAATAAGGCGTTCGTGAACGCCCTTTTTCAGGTTATACCTCGCGGTATTGCAGTGGTTGAATTTTCCAGTTTCCACGAAATGTTTACCGGTAAAATCCCGTTGTCTCTAATCGGCGAGGTGTGGTTTCTGGAGAATCTCGTAGGAATAAGAAAAACCGGCTATGAGTTTTTTAAACGAACGGGCGATTTGGTCTTCGCGCTGGTCACCTCGGTTCTTGCCATCGCCTTATTTCCCCTAATTGCGTTCTGCATCGCAATCGATTCCCCTGGACCTATATTTTACCGGCAAAAACGAGTAGGGAGAAACGGTAAAGAATTTTGGTTGCTAAAATATCGAACTATGGTGAAAGACGCCGAAAAAATGGGCGGTCTAAAAATGAAGCTCCACGGGCAAGCCAATGATATCTTCGCTTCCACCGCGAAGCCTACGGGCTTGCCCGTGGAGCGGAATCCCGCACCGAAGACCATTACTCATCCGCAGGCAGAACCATGGTCTTCTGGTGCGTGGAAAAACGGGCAAGACACCCGCCATACGCGAGTTGGAAGATTCTTAAGAAAGAGTTATCTTGATGAACTGCCGCAGATTTGGAATATCTTAAAGGGCGAAATGTCCTTTGTGGGTCCGCGACCCGAGAGGCCGGAATACGTAGCAAAACTTAAACAAAAAATCCCCTTCTATGAAATGCGGCTTCTGGTTCCGCCGGGGATTACGGGATTCGCGCAAATAAATATGGAGAACGACGCTTCAGTGGAGGATGCTCCCGTGAAAATGCAGTACGATCTTTACTATATTAAAAACAGGTCCTCCCTTTTGGATCTGCTGATCATTTTGAAAACGATATTTATAATTCTCCGCAGGGAGGGTAGATAAACTAGGCTCTAGGCGTTAGGCTCTAATGCTAACTTTTTTTAATTCCGCGATCCCCTCTTCAAAGGTAATTTTAGGTTCCCACGAAAGAAGCAGACGAGCGCGGGTAATATCTGCCCGGGTGTGTCTAGGCTCGACTCGCGACTCCACAAAGACCTTAGGACCGCCAATTAAATCAGCAACCTCAAGAATGGTATAAGGCCTTGAGCAGCCGATATTTATAACCTCCCCAGATCCAACCTTGGAGGATTCTGCGGCTAAAAGGTTTGCCATCGTAACATCACTTACGTGGGTAAAATCGCGCGATTGGTTGCCGTCCGGAACCACGCTCAAAGGCTTGCCCCTCGCTCGCTGTTCCAAAAATATTCCCACTACGGTCGCGTAAGGCCCGTCCGATTCCGTAGTCTGACGCGGCCCGTAAACATTAAAATAACGCAGGGATACGGTTTCTAAGCCGTAGACCTGAGAAAAAATTTTACAGTAAATCTCGCCGAAATACTTCTGGGCGGCGTAAGGACTCATGGGCCGCGGCTCCATATCTTCATGTAGGGGCAGCGTCTCTTGATTGCCGTAAGCCGACGAGGAAGCGGAATAAATAACTCTTTTTACTCCAGCCTCATGAGCGGCTTTAAGAACATTCAGGGTTCCGGTTACATTTACTTCGTTATAGGTACGGGGATCTTTTATGGAGGGCTGGACCCTCGCAATGGCTGCCGTATGAAAAACGTATTTGGCGTCCTGGAAAATCGGCTTTATTTTTTCAAAATCGCGTATATCCGCCTCGTGCAAA
>CAYPFS010000001.1:1660-10308 GCA_964410175.1 uncultured Candidatus Saccharibacteria bacterium | reverse complement strand
AAAATCGCCCCCGGGTTTAAGTTTTCACGCTTGCCGCTGGAGAAATTATCAATCACGTGGACATCAACTACATGCACGTCGTCTCCGCGCGCTACCAATGCGTCTACTATGTGGGAGCCGATAAAACCGGCTCCGCCGGTTACGACATACTTCATAAATCCAAATTTCAAAATCCAAATTCCAAAACAATTTGCAGATTCAAGGTCATAAAATTATAAACTTATTTTGCCTGCCTGCCGCAGGCAGGGATTTTGTGATTTGTGCTTTGTGGCTTTGAGCTTTTTATCTATCCACTCCGCATCATGCACGCTCACGTCCTCTGGGGTAAGGCCCTGGGAAGCGAGCAGGGCTTCATTGAACTTACGATCGCTCCGCAGAAGCTCGGCGCATTCTCGAAGTCCGCAAGAATCGAGATGCGCCGTAAAAGCGTCCAGATCCTTAGGCAAACAAAATCCGCCAAACCCCGAATATCCGCCGTGGGCAACATCCAGATGCGAATCTCCGATTCTATAATCCGCCGACATCCCCATGCGGACGTTCTCGTAATCCGCGCCCATTCTTTTCGCCGAGAGCGCGAGAATATTTGCCAGATTAACTTTTCTTGCGAAGTGAATATTGCCTGCGTATTTTATAATCTCGGCTTCGGTTGCGGTAATTTTAAGGGGTTTATAAGTGTTTAAACCCCAAGGAGACATAAAGGGGGCTCTCGGAAGGAGCGAAAGCACAAAGTGGGCGGCGTCAAGACTACTGGAGGTAAAGCCGACGATTTGACGGTCGGGTTTTGTAAAGTCCTCCCAGGCTTTTTTCTCAGTCAGAAACTCGGGATTAAAAAGGATTCTATGCTGCGGGTATTTTTGCTGCAGCCTTTCGGTAGTTCCCGGAGGAACGGTGGATTTAAGGACCGCGATCTTCTCCCCTTGAAGAGTCCCGAAAGCCGACTCTACGGCCGATAAATTGGCGGATCCGTCCGGTGATCGGGGAGAAGGCACGGAAATAAAAATAATATCGGCCCGGTTGACATCATCAAAATACCCCTTTTGGGGGTCAATATCGTATAAAAACAAGTCTTCGTCTCTCCTATACCCCTTTTCCTCCTCGAACCAGCGCTTAAGCGGGGTACCCACCATACCAACCCCGACTATACCTATTTTGGGCTTTTGGGCAGTCATCATTATATGAAACGCCTACTGCAAGCTTCAGGTTACTAAAGGGCTTTGTCTGAAATTTCGATCCCAGCTTTTGGCGGGAGAAGAAATTTCAGGAACAAAACCTTTACCCCCTCCTTTTCGCGCAAGCGCGCAAAAGGAGGGGGTGCTCAAGGTGATGGCTAAATTTCCTGCGCCTCGCATTGAGCTCGGCTTGTAAATTTAGATCACAATGGCAGACCCTTCAAAAACTCCTGCACCTCCTTTTCAAGCTCCGGATTTAATCGTAAAACTTCTTCGGCCTCACGCCGCGCTTCGGCTGCGCGACCTAAACGCCCAAGGAGCGAGGCGTAAGCTCGCCTATAATCAACATTGCTTGGGGAAAGGCTTACCAATCCCTTATAAATTTCTAGAGCCTCTTTAAAATAACCGCGTTGCCCGTAAGCGTCCCCCAAGCGCCTTAAAATTTCTTGAGGAAGAGAGGAGAAGTCAATTTCCTTTGCCGTCGCTTCGGCAAGAGCGGTCTTCCCGCTGATTAAAGCAACCAAAAGAAGATTCGATCCCGCCTCTTGATAACTCCGATCCAAATCCCAAGCTTTTTGTAAAAGCTCGATCGCTCGCTCAGCGTTGCCGGTGTTTAAGTAAAGCTGGGCGAGCTCGAAGTAAACTACTTGCTTGGTGGGACTTAAACGAATTGCTTCCTGCAATACCCGTTCTGCCTCCTGCAGATAAGATACGCCGAACTGTCCCCCGCGAGAAAGCAGTACGCCTAGAAACAACGCATGTTTTACGTCTTTTGCCGGGTGCTCGACTTCTTTACGAAGTTCCGATATCGCAAAATCCAGAAATTCTTTCCTTTTCGCCGGCGTAAATGTGGGATTCGCCGCAATCGACCGCGCCATATTTCCCAGCTGTTCTCTCACCTCGGTATCCCCGAAGGTGCCATAAGCTAAAGCCTTTTCAAACGCGGCCTTAACCTCAAGTGGATCGCTCCCTACTTGTTGAAGCTGGAGAGCGCGAATCAAGGCCTTAGACTCAGATATGGGCTTAAAATGGAGGAAATACCCGCCCCAGGCGACCGCGACCAAAAGCACAAATACCACAACCCCGGCCAGAGAAAATTTTACGGAAGTCCTACCCTCGGCCGGCCCTGACCGGACTTCCTGCGCCGATTCTCTCCCTACGGGAGATCTCCCGTAGGGAGACCAACGAAGAAAATCGCCATAAGCGAGAAATGCAAAAAACAACAAATAAGTGTTTAAGTTATCAAAAACAAAAATATTTTGCAGGAAGTGGGTTATAAATAGGGCCGAGAGCGCGAGGCCCTGCCAAAACTGAATAAACCCTTTTCTCATCCCGTACCAAAGCGTAAAGATCACTACCCCAATGATGGATAAGTAGCTCAAAAGGCCGAGAAATCCCGTATGGATCAACCAATCAAAAATCACGTTATGCGAGCGGTCAAACCACGGCTCCTGACCGTAGAGGCCGGGGTTAAAATACTTTTGAAAAACAAGATAATAATTTTCCTGCCCCCAGCCCAGGATCGGTCTCTCGAGCGCCGCCTTAAAAGACATTCCCCAAACCATAAAACGGGATTTAATGGTTCTTTCTTGAAATGAATAACTCGTCAAGCGATCCAAAATTTGACTCTCGATTAAACCGGTTGCGCGGATTTGCCAGAAAACAATCGGAGCCAAAATGATGATGGCAAGCGCCGATAAGGCGAGTTTTCTTCCGCGAGGCCAAGGGGTTGCAGGAACATTTGGACGTCTAACGTTGACCGCCGGTTTGGGTGGAAAAACTTTCGGCCAGAAAATCACGATTGAAGCGGCGAAAAGAATGGAGGAGGTAAGGAGCGCCAACACCGCGCCTCGGGTCGCGGTAAAATAAAGAATCGCGAGTTCAAATATCAAAAGTGCGGAGTAGCAATACACGACCCATCGTTTTTTCCAGAATTGATAAATCAGCATTACGAGAAGCCAGATATGAAAGAGTAGGTAAGCCGCAAGATAAGTCGGATTGCCGATGGTCGAGTCAACTCGGTATCCTCCTTGAAGCGATGGGCGCAGTCCCAACTTCTGTAAAAATGCGATGTATGATACGACCAAACTCGCCAAAAGGGTGAAATGGAAAAAAATCGTCCAATCGCGCTTGGTAAAGACCGAGGAGAGAATTATGAAATAAAGATAAAGGTGGAAAAGCATCATAAAGCCCTCCATCCGCTCATAATTTGAAAAGAAGGCCCGGTACGGATTGGGACTAAGGATATCGGCAAGCAAGAGAATGGCCATAAAAACCGTGACGGCCTTAAAAAGCGGGGTGAGTCGCGGCCGAAACTCCGGCTTGAGAATTACCAGTCCAACCCAAAGGGCAAAAATTATCTCAACAATTATCCGGAACGTAAAATTCTTCCCGGTGATAAACGGGAAGAGCATGGAGGAGGAAACGTAGAGCGGCAGAAAAGGAATAACCCAGAGCCCGATTTTAATTGCCCAAAGAAAAATTTTTTCGAGATCCCTGGTTTTCATAAACCCCAAGCTAACATAGATATGGCATTTACACAACTTCCGCGTTGTAACAGGCCTCGCAGTACACAATCTCCGGTCGATCGGGAGCGTAGGAGGTTTCGAATTCGTTCGGGCAGTGACCGGCGCCATGGAAGTGATTTATCGTATTTTTCCAACTTCCACCTTCCGAAACCTTTCCTTGACAGAGACAGTGTCGGTTCCATAGGAGCGCGGGCGGCCGCACCCCAACCCGTTCGTAGTGACGGCAGTTGGGACATGTCGTCGGGAGCGGAAGTGAAAGCCGACGATAGAATTGCAATTCTTCGGAAACAACTTTAAACGCTGTGCTGCACTGATGGTTACATATTCCTTCATGTTCACAACCGATTACATCATTCAATATCGCATCCGTGATCGTTTGACTTTCTTGGGGAAGTGCGGCGAGGCGTTTCGTAACCTCGTAGTGTTTCTCCTCTATCTCTTTCCAAGCGAACCCTTCATTTTCCGCTTCTTCCTTTGTATAACGGTAGTATTCCTGTACTACTGATTCGTTGTAGGCGAATGGCGAAAGTTCGATGGGGAAAAATTCGCCGTAGCGGTACGTTCTTCCGTTTTTGTCCACGTACGGCATCGCATCCATGTGCTCAATGATTTTTGGAATCGTCGTTTCGTATTCTTCCTTCGTGTACTGTTTGTTCAAAATACAGTACTGTTTTTTCCTCAGTGAAACGCAGCCAAAGAGGTACGACGAAGCGCGGCAGTAATCGGCATATTGCATTTCCATCGAGTTGGTGTGGGAGTGAACACAGAACTTGTTGTGCGAGCTGTACAGCCCCTCGTTTACCGACTCGTAGCCAACTGAGTGTCGTCCACGCCAAAGATATCCCAGGAGTCCTTAACGTTGTACCCTCGGGTACAGTAGTGAACATTTTCAAGGTTAAACATGTCAAAGCACCGTTTGGCATTTTTCACGTTTTCCAAATTGTTTCCAGTGGAATTCACTGCCTTTGTGATGAGCGCATACTTGTGCAGTGCGCCTTGTTTCAACTTGAGGAATTGCGCCTTGAGCGCCTTCACGCCAGCAATAGTGTCGAGACGAAACTCTTTCATTTTCTCAACGTAATCCTCTTTGGTGTACGGCGCGTTCAGAATGCAGTAGCTTTTGTTTCGCAGGTTACTGCACATAAAACAGTTCTGGCAGCTCGCACAGTCGAAGAGAAACGCCGAGTCGAGGCAATCACGGCAGTCAACGAGGTACTGAGAACGGTGGCAACGAGAAGCATTGATGCATCCATAACATAACTCACACCCCACTATTTCCAGGCAATCGAGGCAGTCCTTGCACTTCGTAGCACACTTCGCATAGTAGACGTTTTCCGAGAAAAGCGTTGAAGGCGAGAGATAACAGTTTTTACATTCCCACGTGAAATTAGTATAGGGACTATTTACATTATTCTGTACCTCGAGCGCAGGCCGCGGGACAGCGAGCGCCAGCTCCTTGAATTGCTCAAAAAAGTTTCTGCGGGAATCGTAATCACGCCCATAGGCGAGCGGATCCCATTGATCCGACCACCAGCATTCGGGACAATAGACGTTGTACGGACTCCCTGCGGCGTACATGGAGATTATTGACCGCTTGCAAAGGTTGCAGGGCCGCTTATAGAGAGTTCGCTCGGCGCGGAATATCATTTTCCGTTTCATGCGGCATAGAGGACACCACGTCGGCGCCGGAACCTTTATTTTCTCATAGAATTCAAAATCCTCGGGTTCGATAACGAACTGCTGCTTACAATTCTGACAATTTCGTTGTTCTTGAGTCATGGTTTTGTCCCGATTCGCTTTGCGAATCGAGGATCCTCGACTTCTTATTTGAACTTTAAATGAGAGTCGGGACAGTTTTGACAGGTTTTAGTTTCGGGGTTCATTGTAACCGTCTCATACGTTCATAAATCCTATCTCTATTATCCGCAACCAGAAGTTTGATGCGGTGCGGGGCGGAGAACATAAAACCCACGCGCCAATCGCGCGTGATGCGAAACGAGTACTTATCTTTCAGAGGCGGGCCCAGGGATTTCGTATGCAGACGAGGGTCAAATGCATCTTCGCCGAGCAGTCCCAAAAGGAAACTTAACTTCTCAACCACCTCTCTCGGAAGTTTTTTCAAGTCGCCGGAAAATCCATCGCCGTATTCCAACTCATTTCTTTCTCCCATACACCTGTTCTAGAAACGCTTCTCGCGTAGTAAATCGGTATTTTGGTTTCTCCTTGGCACGCACCAGCATCTTTTTTATAAAACTTTTCTTATATTCCCCTTCCGGATCGCGGTAGACCGCGGCCAGCATACTCTTAACCACCTCCATATCTTTTCGGAGGGTAGATACCTCTTTGTCTATTTTTTTAATAAGAGTCTGGGTAGTCATGGTTGAATTATAGCGTATCCATAAAAGCTGCGCAACCTCCGAGTTGTAGCACTCTTCGTCCGCCTCCGCATAAAGCTGGGGGCGGGACTTCCCGTTCCAAAGGAACGAGGCTCGCCCGCAGGCGGCGGCTTACATACTCAAACAATTTCAGCATTGTAGCAAGCCTCGCAATAAACTATTTCTGGGCGGTCGGGAGCATAACTTGTTTCAAATTCGTTGGGACAATGACTTGATTTATGGGAGTGTTCAGCAGTGTTTTTATACACGCCATTTTCTGACTGTACGCCTGCACACGTACATTTCCGGTGCCAGAATTTTAGAGGATTACGTTGTTTTAATCTCTGATAATGACGACAGTTGGGACAGAGACGGGGTAGAGGAAGATTCATTTTTCGATAGAATTCAAGCTCTTGAGGGATAAGACGAAATGCGGTAGTGCACTGCTCGTTACAGGTGCCTTGATGCACGCAACCGATGGTTTCTTTCAATATAGAGTCGTCAACGTCTTTAATATGGTCGGGGAGATGCTCTGGTTCTTTTGTAATTTCATACTGACGTTCTTCGGGTTCTTTCCAGCGATAGCCTTGCTCTAGGGCTTGTTCCTTGGTTAGAGGAAAATATTCTTGAGCTACGGTTTCGTTGTAAGCAAAGGGTGAGAGTTCTGAGGGGAAGAATTCGCCGTACTTATACACTCTTCCTTTCTTATCTACATAGGGCATGTCATTAATGTGCTGGATGATACGAGGTACCAGTTTTTCGTATTCTTCCTTGGAGTATCGTTTGTTGAGGATACAATAGCTAACCTTAGACCTCAACGAAATGCATCCGAATAAGTAAGTCGGCTCTCCCGAACAAAATTCTGAGTACTCGTTATCGTGGCCGTTTACGATACCGCAGAACTTTAATCTACTACCAATAAGTGAGTGGCCATCATAACACAGCTCGGAACCGTCTCCCGCATGGTTACAATCATAACAATTCTTTACCCCCTTGATAGCCGCTAATATATATTTGGAATCTTCAACGTCATAGCTGTCAAAACAGAAATAACAGTTCTTAGCATTCTGCAGGTTATCCCCCAATACGTTGATCGTTTGGTCTAAAAGAGCAAACCGCCTTGGAAACGATTCTAGGAATAACCCGAACTTTTTCTTCGTTTCGGTGAATACTTTGTAACTTCCAAGATTGTACCTGGAGTTTATTTCTTCCCTATACTTATCGGGAGACAATTGTTTATTGAAAATTTGGTACCTGACATTCCTGGAGTTAATGCATCCCAAACAACTATTAGACCCTCGCACGTCGTATAAAAATTCGGAATCATAGCTGTCCTTTACGTAACGTGAAAAGAAAACTTTATTGACGTTAGTGGAATCAACAACTTCGTAACACTGTTCACCCTGCTTACAAAATGCCGTGTCAAAAATGTCTTTAGAATTATCTATACGGTAGCTGTAGTGCACCTTTTCACTCCAGAGAACGGACGAAGAAAGATATACGTCTTTCACATCCAAACATTGATTGCAGTAATCTGAGTTAATAGCTCTTTTGGCGAAAAGCGCGGGGTGAGGGACTTTATTCTTGAGTTCCAGATATTGGGCGGAAAATGATCTAGAGAAGTCATATCCAGTTCCGTAACCTAGCGGATCCCACTTGTCGGAGTACCAGCACGGGTTGCAATAAACAGGAAATCCAACACCGGGACCATACCTCGAAACAACTCCCTCCTTGCATAAATCGCATTTCCGTTTATATAAAATACGCTCGTTTCTAAAAACTAGCCGTCTTTGCAATCTACACTCCGGACAAAACGTCGGCGGAGGAACCTTTACTTTTTCATAGAATTCAAAATCCTCCGGTTCGATGGTGAATTGATTCTTACAGTTTTGACATATTCTAGTTTCGGATTGGTTCATAATGTCTCAGAAACATTCTAACATTCTGCAGAATGTTAGAATGTTAAACTACTGGCAAACTTTAGTTTGGCTATTCATGACTTTTGTCTCCCTGCGGGAGATCTGCCGTAGGCAGACAATTTTGACAGGTTTTGGTTTCGGCATTCATACTATTTCACTATTATAACACTGCTCGTCCCTGTAGGAGAACCTTATGTTCACTACGGGACTTCGCGTGCTTTTATACAATCTCACTATTGTAGCACGCTTCGCAATATACAATCTCCGGACCGCTCGGTGGATAAGAGGTCATAAACCTATTGGGGCAAGAATCGGTACTGTGAAAGTGGGATACGGTATTCTCATAAACCTTGTTTTCGGAGCCGACACCCGCACACTGGCACGACCGCTCCCACAGACGGAAGGGATTACGTAGCGCGAGGCGAGCTTTGTGCCTACAAAAAAAGCATCGCCGTGGCAGCGGTATCCGCATCCTTCGGTAAAACTGCAACTCCTGTGATAAGATGCGATAATTCCTTTTACATTCCGCGCACGCCAAAATCTCGTTTACAACATCATCCTTCACGTCTCCTATTGCTTCCGGCAGGTTTGCCAAGCTCATGGTTTCCTTTCCGCTTGTTGTAGGTAGGTTTTCTCGCCAATTGAAATTCCTCGCGA
>CAYPFS010000001.1:0-1650 GCA_964410175.1 uncultured Candidatus Saccharibacteria bacterium | reverse complement strand
CTTCTTCTCGCGACAGAGGAAAGTATTCCTGGGCCGCACTTTCGTTGTAACCGAAGTAGGAAAGTTCCGCCGGGAAAAATTCGCCGAACTTGTACGCAATGCCGTTCTTATCCACATAAGGCATTTCATCCATATGCTCTTTAATCTTGGGTAAAAGCACTGCATACTCCTCTTTCGTATATTGCTTGTTCAAAATGCAGTATTGCGCCTTTTTAAGCCCCACGCAACCAAACACGTTTTCTGAAGAGTGGCAACCGTCTAGATAAAAGTAGTTCCTATTCTTCCAAGAAAATATGGCAAACCGCCCCATATAGGTGTGGTCCGGAGTCACACCTTCGTAAGCAAGTTGCAGTTCACCGCCAACATTCATATCGTAAGAATCCTTAGGCGTATCCATGCTTTCCACATAACGACAGTTCTCACCACTCTGAATTAGAAACGCATCTCGGCAGTTCTTGGAATGACTCAAATAATCCCCGGTCGACTGTACTGTGTTCCGCACTGTGGCGAATCGCCGAGGCTTAAGGTAGAGAAGGGCTTTGAATTCCTCCTGCGCCCTCTCCCTTCCCGCGTAGGTATCCAGGCGGTAATCCGCAAGTATCTTCTCGTAGTCTTCTTTTGTGTACTGTTTGTTCTTGAAGCAATACTTCTTGTGCCGCAGTCCGGTGCACAAAAAACAGTCGGAACAATCCCGGCAGTCCCAAACAAAATAACAGTCCGATAAGGCGGTGGAGTAATACGCATGTTGCGAGCGATAGCAGTTTGCGACAAAAATACTTTCATATATCAACTCATTCTCTTCCAAAATCATCAAGCAATCCACAACGTTCCTACCGTTAATAAGGTAGTAGCTATACATGCAATCTTCCAACTTCCAGGCGACAAAAACCATGTAGCAGTTCTTGGAGCGGGCAAAATCCTGATTATATTCGCAGTTAACACTGCCTCCAACGAGCCCATTGTCATTCATGAGTCCCAGGAACGGTACTCTTTTTTGCAGTTCACGAAATTGAATGAAAAAAGGCCTACTGAAGTCATACTCTTTGGCGTAGTCCTTGGGATCCCACTTGTCCGACCACCAACATTTCACGCAGTAAACGGTCAAACCGGACTCGGGAGAATAGATGGAAACCATATTCTTGCCGCACAAATCACATATCCGGTAATACAAATTCATGTCATTCCGCCACGCAAGCCGTCTCTGCCTACGGCACTGCGGACAAAACGTCGGCGCCGGAACCTTTATTTTCTCATAGAATTCAAAATCCTCGGGTTCGATAAAGAACTGTTGCTTACAATTCTGACAATTTCGTTGTTCTTGAGTCATAAAAGTTTACAGCTCCGACGCTTCGGCGCCGACGCTGTAGGTCGGCGTTCCGCACCGCAAGCGTCGGAATCGGAGCCCCGAACCTTTGACGTCGGGGTTTTGACATTGGCGGACTTCGGTCATACTACTTCTTGAAGATAACACCTCTTACATAAAATAGAATCCACTTCTTCCTTATGATGGGGTGTATTAAATTCTTGACCGCACTTATCACAAACTCGCTTTACCAAATCGATCTCTTTAACCCAAGAATCAATCTTCGCGCCAATTCGGCAGAAAGGACATCTGCGAGGTAGGGGTAAATTCATCCTTCGCAGAAAATC